>CAIYQJ010000297.1 GCA_903928275.1 uncultured Chloroflexota bacterium | reverse complement strand
GTTCGTGCCGGCGTCGGAGCTGCCCGCGGCGTCGCCGTCGCCGGCCGCCTCGCCCGCCGCCTCGCCCGCGGATTCCGCCGCCCCGTGACCGCCGCCTCGCCCGCGAAGCCCGCCGCCCCGTGACCGCCTCGGCGTCGTACCTGGAGCGGCTCGCGGCGCGCTCGGCGGCGACCGGGACCGTGCTGTGCGTCGGGATCGACCCCGACCCTGCCGCGCTGCCGGACGGCTTCCCGGCGACACTCGCGGGGATCGAGCGGTTCGCCCGGCTCGTCCTCGAGGCGTCGCTCCCGCATGCCGCGGCGGTGAAGCCCAATCTCGCCTTCTTCGAGGCGTACGGCGCGGCCGGGATCGCCGCGCTCGAGCGGCTTCGGGCCGCCATCCCGGCGGATGTGCCCGTGATCGCCGACGCCAAGCGCGGCGACATCGGGACGACCGCCGCGCGGCATGCCACGGCGCTCTTCGACGTCCTTGGTGCGGACGCGATCACCGCGAGCCCGTACCTTGGGTCGGAGGCGATCGCACCGCTGCTCGATCGGACGGACCGGTTCGTCTACGTCCTCTGCCGAACGTCCAACCCGGGCGCCGGTGAGCTGCAGGATCTCGTCGTGGCGGAGACGGCCGGGCCGACCGGCATGGCACCTGCCGAGCCGCTCTACGCCCGTGTCGCGCGACGCGCGGCGGGCTGGGGTCCCGGCGGGACCGTTGGGCTCGTCGTGGGCGCGACCGCACCCCATGAGCTCGAGGCGGTCCGAGCCATCGCGCCGGGGCTCGCGTTCCTCGTCCCGGGCGTCGGGGCGCAGGGTGGCGACGAAGCGGCGGTCATGCGGCACGGCCGGGCGACGGCGTCCCCGGGCTCGGACGGGCCGGGCTGCGGCCTCCTCGTCAACGTCTCCCGGGGCATCTCGGGAGCCGCTTCGGGCGGGTCGCGGGACGACGTCGGGGAGCGCATCGCCGCAGCCGCGGCCAGCTGGGCCGCCAACCTCCCTGTGCTAGAGTAGGGCGCCACGCGAGGCGGTCGCGCGAGGCCGCCGCGCGGATCATGGACCGCGAGGGGACCCACGAACGATGCCGAACATCGGACCCGTCGAGCTGATCATCGTCCTGGTGATCGCGCTCCTGATCCTGGGACCCGGCAAGCTGCCCGACGTGGGCGCGGCCGTGGGCAAGAGCATCAAGGAGTTCCGCAAGGCAACGCAGGACGTGACCGACACGGTCAACTCCGCGACGACCATGCCGACGCCCGCTCCGCCCGCTCCGCCCGCTCCAGTGGTCGCCGCGGTGCCCGTCGTGGCCGCCGCCGAGCCTGTCGTGGCCGCCGCCGCGCCCGCACCCGCCCCGGCCCCAGTGGCCTCGCAGCCCATCGCCGCCCCCGCCCCCGTCGTCGCGTCGGCCCCGCCTGTCGCCCCGACGGCGCCCGCAGAGACCGCCGCGGGTGTGGCTGCCGCCGAACCGGTCGTCGGTCAGCCCCAGGCTTGACGACGCCCCGGCCCTGACGACCATGGCCGAGGCGGACGCGCTCCGCGAACCCTCCACCACGCCCGGCGCCCAGGGCACCGTCGTCGCCGACCCCCCGACGGGCGCGGCCGGGTCCGGCGGCGAGAAGGTGATGACGCTCGTCGATCACCTGACGGAGCTTCGCAACCGCCTCGTCATCACGATCGTCGCCGTGGCGATCGGCAGCGCCGTCGGGTTCTTCCTTGCGCCCCGGATCATCGAGATCCTCAAGGCGCCGCTCGGCACGGACAAGCCACTCGTCTTCACCGGGCTCGGCGACGCGTTCATGATCAACGTGAAGCTCGCGGTGGTCTTCGGCGTCATCGTCGCGATGCCGGTCATCCTCTACGAGCTCTGGGCGTTCGTGTCGCCGGGGCTCACAACGCGGGAACGCCACCTCGCGCGTCCCTGGGTGCCGCTCGCGCTCGGGTTCTTCGTCCTCGGCGTCATCGTCGCCTACCTCATCCTGCCCTTCGCGTCTGCGTTCCTCCTGAGCTTCCAGTCGCCGGACCTGCAGGCGCTCATCACCGCCGAGGCGTACTTCGGGTTCGTCACGACGCTGTTCCTCGTGTTCGGCCTCGCGATGGAGTTCCCCATCGTCCTCGTGCTCCTCTCGAAGGTCGGGATCGTGTCGTCGCAGGCGCTCTCGGCCCGCAGGCGACCGGCCATCCTCGTCATCGCGATCGTCGCCGCCGTCGCGACGCCCGGGGGCGATCCGATCAGCCCGCTCATCCTCGGCATCACGATGTACGTCCTCTTCGAGCTGTCGATCTGGCTCGTCCGGGTGACCGGGCGATGATCCCCGTCGACGACGCCGTGCGCGACGACGGGCGAGATACGGGACCCCGGCAGAGCGTCATCGTGCTCACCGGCCTGTCGGGCGCGGGCAAGACCGCCGCGACGAAGCTCTTCGAGGACCTCGGCTACACGACCGTGGACAACCTGCCCGGCGAGCTCCTGCCGTCGCTCGGCGAGCTCGTGGCCGAGGAGCCCGACCGCTTCGAGCACGTGGCGATCGTCCTGGACATCCGGTCGGGAGACGTGCAGAGCGCGTTCGCCGCCATCCGGGAGAGCCTCGCGTCGCGCGGGATCCGGCCGCGCGTCCTCTTCCTGGAGGCCCGCGACGAGGTCCTCATCAGGCGCTTCTCGGAGACACGGCATCGCCACCCGCTCGAGGACCAGCGCGGCATCGCCGGCTCCATCGCGGAGGAGCGGCGATTGCTCCAGGGCGTCCGCGATGCGGCCGACGTCATCGTGGACACGTCCGACCTTGCGCTCCGGGAGCTCCGCGAGCGGCTGTTCGCCCACTTGCCGCTCGATGCGGAGCCGTCGACGCTCATGGTCCAGGTCGTGAGCTTCGGATACAAGTTCGGGGTGCCGCTCGACGCGGACATGGTGCTCGACGTGCGGTTCCTCAAGAACCCGTACTACGTGCCGGACCTGAAGCAGCTCTCGGGGCTCACGACCGCCGTTCGCGCGTACGTGCTCGACCAGCCGCTCGCCGCGCGTTTCGTCGATGCCGTCGACGACCTTCTCCGCCTGCTCGTGCCGGCCTACATCGAGGAGGGCAAGACGCGACTGACGATCGCGATCGGGTGCACGGGCGGATACCACCGTTCGATCGTCGTCGCGGAGGAGCTCGCCGGTCGCCTGCGCGGGCGCGAGGGGATCCCGGTCGCCGTCTTCCACCGGGAGCTCGAGCGAGCATGAACCTCCGACCGTGGCTCCGGCCCGGGATCGGCGTGAAGCGGTGGGTGCTCGTCGCGTTCCTCGGCCTGGTGCTCCTCGCGCTCGCCGGAGCTCTCGGGCTCCGCCAGTTCTACCGCGACATCGAGGTCGGCGGACCGCTCCAGTCCGTCGTGTCGGTCATCTCCCTCCAGTTCCTCTCGTACGGCGTGCGCGGCGCGATCCTGCTCGCCCTCGGCGCGTGCGTGTTCCTGTACGGCGCCTGGCGGCTCCTGAAGGTCCTCGTGGGACCATTCCTCGCCGACGAGCGCGCCCAGCCGCTCGTGGAGGTGATCTACCAGAAGCGATTCCTCTCGCGCGGACCGCGCATCGTCGCGATCGGCGGGGGCACCGGGCTCTCGACGCTGCTGCGCGGGCTCAAGGAGCACACGGCGAACATCACGGCGATCGTGAGCGTCGCGGACGACGGCGGGTCCTCGGGACGCCTGCGCGAGCAGATCGGGCTCCCCGCGGTGGGCGACATCCGCAACTGCCTCGTGGCGCTCGCGGACGCGGAGCCCCTCATGGGCGACCTCCTCCAGTACCGGTTCCACGCGAGCGACGGGACCCTGGCCGGGCACCCGATCGGCAACCTGCTCCTGGCGGCGATGTACGAGATCGACGGCGGCGACTTCGAGGAGTCCGTCCGCCGGATGAACCGCGTCCTCGCCGTCCGCGGGCACGTCGTGCCGGTCTCACCGACGCCCGCCGTGCTCCATGCCCGGCTCTACGACGGCAGCGAGGTGGACGGGCAGTCCGTCATCGCGAAGACGCGGTGGATCCAGCGCGTGTGGCTTTCCCCGGATGACATCGCCCCGTCCGCGGACGCGCTCCGGGCGATCGCCGACGCGGACGTGATCGTCATCGGTCCCGGGAGCCTGTTCACGAGCATCCTGCCCGGGCTCCTCATCCCGGAGATCCGCGACGCGATCCTCGCGTCGCCCGCCCTGCGGATATATGTCTGCAACGTCGCGACGCAGCAGGGCGAGACCGCGGGCTTCGACCTCGCCGACCACGTCGAGGCGCTCGAGCGGCACACGGCGCCCGGGATCGTCGACGTCGTCCTCGCGAACGGGGAGGCGCTTCCGCCGCCGGCGACGAAGGGCGAGGTCGAGGCGGTGCGCCTCCGGTGGCCCCCGGCGTCGCACCAGGAGCCGCGCCTCGTCATCGAGGACGTCGTGGACCCGACCAACCCGCACCATCACGATCCCGTGCGCCTCGCCGCAGCGGTCATGAAGGTCTCCGAGGGAGCCGGCGCGGCGCGGCGTCGGTCGCCGGTGGCGCGGACCGCGTGAGCGACTCCGACCGCGACCTCGTCGCCGGGCTCCGGGCGGAGCTGGCCGGCATCGATCCGCCGAGGGCCTGCGACCGGCGAGCCGAGATCGCCGGGCTCGGCGCGTCGCTCGTGACGAGGGAGCCGTCGGTGGCCCGGCTCGCGATGCGGCTCGACCGCGAGATCGGCCGGGACGAAGGCCGGCCGGATGACCGCCCACGCCTCGTCCTCCCGGCGGCCGGGCGCCGCGCCTACCGCGTCCGGCGTGGCGGCGAGGATCCTGCGTCCGCCTTCGCGTGGGAGGACGCCGCGGACCACTGCCGGCTGGCATACCTGCGCGGCCTCTTCCTCGCCCGGGGGTCACTGAGCCTGTCGGTCTCGCGGGCCCACCTCGAGTTCGTGCTCGCGCCGGACGAGGCGCCCATCCTCGTCCACAACCTCTCCTCGATCGGGATGCCGGCCGGCTGGCGGCTGCGGCGCGGTCGCGGCGTCGTCACGTGGAAGAGCTCCGAGACGATCGGGATCTTCCTCCGGTCGATCGGGGCCGGCGCGAGCCTCCTCGAGCTCGAGGCACGCCGCGTCGCGCGCTCGCTGCGCGGCGACCTGAACCGGGTGATCAACGCGGAATCGGCGAATCTCCAGCGCGCCGTCGCCGCGTCGGTCCGACAGGTGCGGGCGATCGATCGCCTGGACGCGGAGGGCCGCCTGTCGAGCCTTCCGCCCGCGGTGATCCGCGTCGCGGACGCGCGGCGCGAGGAGCCGGAGGCGACCCTGACGGAGCTCGCCGAGCGCCTCGGCGTGCACCGGTCCGCCGTCCAGCGGGCCCTCGAGCGCCTCGAGTGGCTCGCCATCCACGACGACGGAGAGCGGGTCGGTCGCTCCCCGGCGCGCCGGGGAGCCCGCAGCGGACGCGGGCACGGGAGCGGCCGGCATGAATGGTCCGTACCAGCCGCCCGCTCGGACGCTGCGGATGGCATGATGTCCCCATGAGACCTCTGATCGTCGCTGCCAACTGGAAGATGAACACCACACCCGCGGACGCTGCCGCCCTCGCGGGGATCATCGCGGCGGCGAGCGATCACCCGGACGTGATCCGCGTGATCTGCCCGCCGTTCCTGTCGCTCGCGGCCGTCCGTGACGCTGTCGCGGGGACGGGTATCGAGGTGGGCGCCCAGAACGTCCACCAGGAGCTTGCCGGCGCGTACACGGGGGAGACGTCCGCCCCGATGCTCGCGGGCCTCGCGACCTGGGTGATCCTCGGCCACTCGGAGCGTCGTCGCGACGCCGGCGAGACCGACGCCCTCGTCAACCGCAAGCTCGCACGTGCCCTCGACAGCGGCCTTCGACCGATCGTCTGCGTGGGCGAGCTGCTCGCCGACCGCGACGCAGGGCGGGCCGAGGAGGTCGTGACCGGGCAGGTCCGCGCGTGTCTCGCCGGGATCGACCCGGATGCGCTGGCGGCGGCCGGGCTCGTCGTCGCGTACGAGCCGGTCTGGGCGATCGGGACCGGCCGGAACGCTCGCGGCGCAGACGCGGCCGCGATGGCGGACGCGATCCGCCGTGTCGTCGCGGAGATGGCGACTCCGTCGCTCGCCGAGAGCCTCCCCGTGCTCTACGGTGGGAGCGTCACCGCGGCGAACGCCGCCGAGTTCTTCGGAGAGCCGGCGGTCGACGGGGCGCGCGTGGGCGGGGCCTCGCTCAAGCGGGACGAGATGGCGGGGATCGTCGCGAGCGCCTCCCTCACTGCCGCCGCGCGTCTCGCGGCGAGCGCCGGGTGATCGCGGCCGGATCGCGCACGCCCCGCGCATCGAGCGAGCCCGAGGCCCGGCCGGGTCCGGTGGGGCGGCCGCGCCCCGCGGTCATCGTCGTCATCGACGGCTTCGGGATCGGGCGTGAGGGGGCGGCCGACGCGATCGTCGCCGCCCGCATGCCCACGTGGCGCGGACTGCTGGCGCGATGGCCCCATGCCGCGCTGCGGGCGTCGGAGGACGCGGTCGGGCTGCCCGCGGGCCAGATGGGCAACTCCGAGGTCGGCCACCTGAACATCGGCGCCGGCCGTCCGGTCCTCCAGGACCTGCCGCGCATCGACGCGGCCATCGCGACCGGCGCGTTCTTCGAGCGCCCCGCGCTCCTCGAGGCGTGCGACCGGGCCGCGGCGCCTGGACGGCCCCTGCACCTCATCAGCCTCGTGGGCCCGGGCGGCGTCCATGCGAACGACCGGCACCTCGTCGCCGCCGCGGAGCTCGCGGCGCGCCGCGGGGTCACGGCCGTGCGCGTCCATGCGATCCTCGACGGCCGGGACACGCCACCGCGCTCGGCGATCGACTTCGTGCCTGACCTCGAGGCCCGGCTCGATCGCGTCCACCCGGACGCGCGGATCGCGACCGTGGCGGGCCGCTACTACCCCATGGACCGCGACAAGCGCTGGGAGCGGGTCGACGCCGGCTATCGCGCGATCGTGCACGGGGTCGCGCCGTTCACGGCCGCGACGGCCACGGCCGCGGTCGAGGCGGCGTACGCGCGCGACGAGGGTGACGAGTTCGTGAAGCCGACCCTCGTGGCCGGCGTCGACGGGCGGATCCGCGACGGCGATGCCGTCGTCCACTGCAACTTCCGGGCCGATCGCGCGCGGGAGCTCACCCACGCGCTCGCCGACGAGGCGTTCGACGCGTTCGACCGCGCCGTGGACGGACCCGTCCCGGCCGGGCTCTTCGTCGCGACGATGACCGAGTACGAGGCGGACCTGCCCGTCCACGTCATCTTCCCGGCCGAGATCGCGACGTCGCTCGCGGAGGTCGCTTCGCGCGCCGGGTGGCATCAGCTCCACGTCGCGGAGACGGAGAAGTACGCGCACGTCACGTACTTCTTCAACGGCGGCGTGGAGGACCCATGGCCGGGCGAGGAGCGTGTCCTCATCCCGAGCCAGAAGGTCGCCACCTACGACCTGCGCCCTGAGATGAGCGCGGAGGGCGTCACGGACGCGCTCGTGGAGGCGATCGCGTCCGGGCGGTTCGACCTGATCGTCGCGAACCTCGCGAACCCGGACATGGTGGGTCACACCGGGGTCTGGGACGCGACCGTCCGGGCGTGCGAGGTGGTGGACGGGTGCCTCGCCCGCGTCGTGGCGGCCGTGGCGTCCGTCGAGGCCGCCGATCCGGCCGGCGTCGGGGCGCTCCTGGCGATCACGGCCGATCACGGCAACGCCGACGAGATGCGCGATGCCAACGGTCACCCGGTGACCGCGCACTCCCTGAACCCGGTGCCCCTGCTGCTCTACGGGCGCTCGGTCGCGGGCGCGCACCTCCGCGACGGCGTCCTCGCCGACGTCGCACCCACGATCTGCTCGCTCACGGGCCTGCCGCGGTGGGACGGGATGACCGGCCGGTCGCTCGTGGAGCCGCCGACGCCGGGCTCGACCGCGCCACTGCCGGGGGAGCCAGCCTGAGCATCGTCGATTCGCGCCGGGCGCCGGTCATCGCGCGCCCGGGCCAACGTGCGCCCGGGCCAACGTGCGGACGGCCCCGGCCCGTCCCTGTGCTACCATCGCGCCGATCATCCAGGAGGACCGTGAACCCGTGAATCCGTTCCTGGCCATCGGCCAGATCCTCGTCAGCATCGCGCTCATCGCCGCCATCCTTCTTCAGGCGCGCGGTGTGGGCCTGTCCAGCACTTTCGGCGGCGACTCGGCCGTCTACCGGAGCCGCCGCGGCGTCGAGAAGCGCCTGTGGCAGTTCACGATCGTGCTCGGCGCGCTGTTCGTGATCTTCTCGCTCGTCAGCTACATCGTCGTCACGAAGTAACCGGGAGTCCCGAGCCGAGGCTCCGCCCGCCGGCGAGATCGGCCGCCACCACGGCGCGCCCCGCCACCGGCACGGAACGAGACCCGCCAGATGCCCCGACGCGACCGTGTGGTCGTCCTCGCGTTCGTCCTTGCCCTCACCGTCCTCGCGGCGGGGATCCTTCTTCCCGTGGCCTCTCCGGGCCTCGTGGTCTCCGCCCCGTCCCCGGCCGCGACACCCGGGCCCACGCCGACCGTCGTGGCGTTCCGCGACGGCGTCGTCGGTCGCCCGTCGTCGATCACCCCGCTGACGGCCCGCACGCGGGCCGACCACGACCTCGTGGCGCTCATCTTCCGCGGCCTCGTGGGCCTCGGGCCGGGCCAGACCCTCGTGCCGGACCTCGCGGAGTCGTGGACGATCGCCGACAAGGGGCGGACGTACACGTTCACGATCCGTCCAGACGCCGTCTGGGACGACGGAACGCCCCTCACCGCGGAGGACGTCGTCTTCACCGTGGGGCTCCTCAAGGACCCCAAGTACACGGGAGCCGGTGGAGCCTCGTGGTCGGACGTGACGGTCAAGGCGATCGACGCGAAGACCGTGCGGTTCACGCTCGGCAATCCGATCGGCGGCTTCCTCGAGGCGGCGCGACAGCCGCTCCTCCCGGCGCACATCCTCCGGGGCACCTCGGTCACCGCCCTCGCCGACTCCGCCTACGCGAAGGACCCGGTCGGGAATGGACCGTACCGGATGGTGTCGCGCGACGCCTCCCGCGCGGTCCTCGTGCCGTCGGACGGCTACGCGGGCCCGGCCGACCCCGGCGCCGCGGCGCCCTCGTCGGCGGCGGCTTCCGCGGGCCCGTCGGCCGTGCCTGCCGGGTCCGCGCCATCGGGCAGCCCGACCGCCACCCCGTCGCCGTCGGCCGTCTCCGCGTCGCCCGCCCCGAGCGACCAGGTGCCCGTGGACCTCACCGCGTCCGGCCTGGCGCGCATCGACCTCCACTTCTTCGCCGACGAGGCTGCGCTCGCGGCGGCCTTCAGGGCCGGCCAGCTCGACGCGGCATCGGGCCTGGACCCGGCCACCGCGGCGACGCTGTCCGGGGTCCCCGGTGCGCGGCTCGTCCGGTACCCGTCCTCCGTCTTCTCGAGCGTCACCCTCAACCTGAGGCCGGATCACGCGCGCTTCGCGGACCTCCACTTCCGGCGCGCGGTGACGATGGCGATCGACCGCGCGAAGATCATCGCCCAGGTGTACGGGGGCAGCGCCGCACTCGCCGAGACACCGATCCCGCCTTCCTCCTGGGCGTTCTCGGCACCGGCGAGCCGCGCCCTGCCCTTCGACCGCACGCGAGCCGCGGCGGAGCTGAAGAAGAGCGGGTGGAAGAAGACAGCCAAGGGCTGGGTCGCGCCGAAGACGACGAAGCCCTTCACGCTGAAGCTGCTCGCGCTCGACAAGGCGTCCAGCCCGGTCGCGTTCGACGTGGCGAGCCGCGTGGCGGCCGACCTGACGACGTTCGGGATCAGGACGACCGTGGACGCGGTGACGCCAGCGACCCTCGTGACGCGGATCCGGGGCGCGAAGTTCGACGCGGTCCTCCTCGACGTGAACATCGGGCTGGACCCCGACCTCTACCCGCTGCTCGCGTCCACCCAGGCCGGCCCGGACGGGTCGAACATCTCCGGCGTCCAGAGCGCGACGCTCGACGGCCTCCTGGAGGCCGCGCGGAAGCCGGGGACGACCGCGGCGCGCAAGGCGGCGTACGCGGCCCTCCAGGAATACCTGTCGACCGAGCAGGTGATGCCACCGCTCCTGTTCCGCGACTACCTCGTCGCCTACGCCGCGGGGGTCGAGGGACCTCGGCCGCGCGAGCTCGGCGAGCTCAGTGACCGATTCTGGGATGTGCTAACATGGCGCCTCGCCGCGGGTGGTTGAGCGTGCTCGGCTCCGTGGCGTGGTCCGCGCCGAGGTGGCGAAATTGGTAGACGCGCCAGCTTCAGGAGCTGGTGCCCGCAAGGGCATATGGGTTCGAGTCCCTTCCTCGGTACCACGTCAGCGTCCTGCCGGTCGGACCAGAGATCGACGCCCTGCCCAGGTGGCGGAATTGGTATACGCGTACGTTTGAGGGGCGTATGACGCAAGTCATCCGGGTTCAAGTCCCGGCCTGGGCACCATCCTCACGCTGCTGACGCACACGGGACGCGCCCTCGGGGCGCGTCTTTCGTTCCCGGCCGGTCCCGGCGCGGGCGGTTAGCTCAGTCGGTCAGAGCGCCTCGCCTACACCGAGGAGGTCAGAGGTTCGATCCCTCTACCGCCCACCACGCCCGCCCGGCCCGGACGCTAGACTCTGCTCCGGGACGCCACGTCGTCCCGGATGGGAGGGAGCATGTCGGTCGCGCTGATCATCGTCCTCGTCGTCGTGGTCGTCCTCGTCCTGGGGTCGATCCTCTTCTACAACGGCCTCGTCCGGAAGCGGAACACGGTCGACGAGGCGTACGCGCAGGTCGAGGTGCAGCTGAAGCGGCGCCACGACCTCGTCCCCAACCTCGTCAACGCCGTGAAGGACTACATGTCCTTCGAGCAGGACGTCCTCACGAAGGTGACGGAGGCGCGCGCCGGCGCCGTCGCCGCCGGCGCCAAGGGCCCCGCGGAGCAGTCGGTCGCGGAGAACCAGCTCACCGGCGCCCTCCGGTCCCTCTTCGCCGTCGCCGAGAACTACCCCACGCTGAAGGCGAACGAGAACGTCCTCGCACTCCAGGAGCAGCTGACCACCACCGAGAACCAGATCGCGTTTGCGCGGCAGTACTACAACAGCTCCGTCCTCGAGTTCAACACGGGGATCCAGACGTTCCCCGGCGTCCTCGTCGCCGGCCCGTTCGGGTTCGCGAAGCGCGAGTTCTTCGAGGCCGAGCCCGAAGCGGCGGTTCCGCCGGTCGTCGCGTTGCGTTGACGCACCGGAGCCGCGCGCTCCACCGGTCGTCGCGCCGCGCCCTCCGGAGACCCGCTTGCCCGCCACGTCGTTCCGCTCGCAGATCTCGACGAACAAGCGCGAATCGTTCTTCCTCGTCCTCATCGTCCTGTGGATCCTCATCGTCCTCGGGGCGTCGATCGGCTACCTCCTCACCCGCGACCTCGTTGGGGTCGTGGGGGCCACGACCGTCGCCCTCCTCGTCGGCGGGCTCATGGCGCTCGGGAGCTACTTCGGCGGCGACAGCCTCGTGCTCGCCGCCTCGCAGGCCCGCCCGGTCGACGACACGACGCAGCCGCAGCTGATGGACATCGTCCGCGAGCTCACCCTGGCGGCCGGGATCCCGATGCCGAAGGTGTACGTCATCCCGGACTCGGCGCCCAATGCGTTCGCCACCGGCCGCGACCCGAAGCACGCGTCGATCGCGGTGACCACCGGCCTCCTCGAGAAGCTCGACCGCGAGGAGCTCCAGGGCGTCATCGGGCATGAGCTGAGCCACGTGCGCAACTACGACATCCGGTTCACGCTCCTCGTCGGGGTCCTCGTCGGCAGCATCGCGCTGCTCGCCGACTTCTTCCTGCGGTTCACCTTCTGGGGCGGGATGGGCGGCGGCCGGCGGAGCAGCTCGAGCAGCTCGAGCGGCTCCGACAGCGGCGGCGGCATCCAGGTGATCGTGTTCTTCGTGGCCATCGTCCTCGCGATCCTCGCTCCGATCGCCGCGCGCCTCGTCCAGCTCGCCGTGAGCCGCCAGCGCGAGTACCTGGCGGACGCCTCCTCCGTGGACCTGACGCGCAACCCGCAGGGCCTCGAGACCGCGCTCATGAAGATCGCGGCCGACCCGGACCCGCTCGAGGTGGCGAATCGCGCCACGCAGCACCTCTACGTGGTGAACCCGATGAAGAAGCTCTCCGACCGCGGGTCAGCGCTGTTCTCCACGCATCCGCCCATCCTCGACCGCGTCAACCGCCTCCGTGCGATGAACGGGCAGCCGCCCCTGGACGCGGCGCAGGTCCAGGCGCTCCGCGGGCTCGAGTAGGCGTCCTTGCGGCTCCCGTGGGGCTCGTGGTAGCCTCTGGTCGCCGTTACGGGCGGCCGACCCGGGCGTATGCGGGCCGAGATAGCTCAGTCGGTAGAGCACGCGACTGAAAATCGCGGTGTCGCCAGTTCGAATCTGGCTCTCGGCACCAACAACGCACCGGTGGTGGTTCCGGGCGGAAGTGGCTCAGTTGGTAGAGCATCACCTTGCCAAGGTGAGGGTCGCGGGTTCGAGTCCCGTCTTCCGCTCCATCCCCTCGCATCAGGAGCACGGCTCGGCGAGCCGTCACTGCCAGGACCTCGACCGCTGCCCCTTCGTCCAGTGGTAGGACAGCGGACTTTGGATCCGAGAACCGAGGTTCGAATCCTCGAGGGGCAGCCACCGTCCGAAGACGGCCCCGCCGAAGGTCGGCGGTTCACGGGGCGACGTACCCAAGTGGCCCAAGGGGGAGGTCTGCAAAACCTCTATTCAGCGGTTCGAATCCGCTCGTCGCCTCCACTCACTCTCATCTCGTGCTCATGACGGACCCCCGACGGGGTCCGTTTCCATGTACACCTCCACCTTTCGACCCAGAGCGCGCCACAACTGCCACACGACTGCCACACCCCTCTGCCAACGAGGTTCGACAGGGGAGGGGACACCGCTCGGGCGCCGTTGGAGGCCACCGCAGCGACCATCGCCACCCCGCTCGACACTGCCTGCGGGCCCGACCGCGCGCACACCTCTTTCGCCGAGCGCCGAGGGATCGGTCGGTCGTCGTGGCGCGTCGCCCTTGGCCCCGTGGTGGCGCGCCGCGGAGGATGCCGCCCCGTGCGTTCGGCGCGCGTCAGTACCCGCACCGCTTCTGCTTCATCTGCCCATTCGCGCTGTTCAGGTACTTCGTCGCGAGCGCGATGTGCCCCAGGTAGTCGTCCAGGGCGGCGTAGTCACTGTCGCTGATGGCCGCATGGCCCGTGGCAGCCGCCTCGCGCAGCTGGGTCCACAGGTTCCGCACCGTGCCCCAGAACGTCCTGTAGCACGACTGCGGCTGGTGGGCGTTCAGCCAGATGACCTCGCTCTTCGACATCGCGTACAGACTGTTGAGGTCATCGAGCGACGAGGAGTATGAGCCCGCCTTCAGGTCGTCCGACGTCGTGGTGATGAGGCTTCCGCCCGCGATGAGCGCAGGGCCCTCATGAGCCAGGAACGACAGGTAGGACGCGGCCGCGGCGACTGGACCTGCGGTCATCAGGAACGCCACGGTGAGCACGGTCGCGGCGAGGATGTGCTTCATCTCGGGACCTCTTCCGGGACGCGAAGAGGGCTGCTCTCGGTGGGCGTGCGGGGGGCTCTGCGCGTCTGCTCCATGCAGGCCTTGGCCTGCCGGCCGGCTTCCGCGAGATCGGCCCGGGAGAGCCCGGCCGACGCCGCGGCTGTCACGAGGGACCAGACGCGCATGCTGCCTACTTCAGGGCGTCCTGTAGTTGCTGGCCGGTCACGCGGCAACGGATGGCCGGCATGGACGTCTCGCAGCTCCCGCCCCCCTTCACCGAGGTCAGCCCCGGGACGAGGATGAACTTCGCTGCGTACTGGTCGGTCCCGCCGAGGTTGCCGATGGCATAGGCGGTATAGCGCTGCGCGGCCTTGAGGACCACGTTCGTCACGGGCAGCCCCAGGGCGACGTTGGTGTGTTC
>CAIYQJ010000296.1 GCA_903928275.1 uncultured Chloroflexota bacterium | reverse complement strand
GGGTTCGCGACGGCAGGATCGTCGAGCACTGGGGTCAGCCGGACATCCTCGCCCTCCTGGCGCAGATCGGCGGCATCCCGGCATCGGCCGGCATCGGGCCGCCGCTCGATACATCGCACCTCCGAACGCGGCCCGACATCCCGCCGCCCGATCCGCACGATCCGGCGCTCCTCGAGGCTCACAGGCAGGCGGTCGGCTGGGTCCACGACACGGCGTTCAGCGCCGGTGACGTCAGCCTCGCCGAGCGGTACGTCGCCGCCGACTACGTCGACCACCCACCTGCCCGGCCCTACAACGTCGCGCTCAGCGGGCCGGCTTCGCTCACCGAGACCGTCGCCGCATTCCGGGTTGCCTTCCCGGATCTGGTCACGAGGTGCGAGGACATGGTCGCGGACGGCAACCGCGTCGCGGCCCGCGCGATGTGGACGGGGACGCACCGCGGCGACTTCTTCGGGATCGCGCCGACGGGGAAGACGTTCGCCGTGGAAGGCATCAGCTTCTTCCGGTTCGACGGCGATCAGTTCGTCGAGGGGTTCGGGACCTGGGATGCCGTCGCCTTCATGCAACAGCTCGGGATGATGCCCGGGCCCGACGCGACCAGGGACGAGAGGTGACCGTGTCTGTCGAGATCGGCGGCGCAAGGGCGAGCGCCGACGATCCCGTGGGGCCGACGCCGTAGCCGGCCCATGCCCGGAGTCGATGTGTGCGCGTGGGCGAGCCCTGCAGCCGGGGCTCCACACGTCCGGTTCAGTGCGAGAAGGGGGACGAGGTGACACTGACAGCCGACGAGATGAAGCAGAAGATGGTCCGGCTCTACGACGAGTCGAACAGGATGAACCTCGACGTCTTCGACGAGATGTTCGCGCCGGACTTCGTCAGCTACGGGGGCGCCGGGTTCAAGGACCTCCACGGACCCGGGGAGTTCAGGGACCTCTATCTCACCTTCCTCACGGCGATGCCGGACCTCCGGTTCGACCCGACGTTCATGGTCGCGGAGGGCGACATCGTCTTCGTCCGCGGGACGCTCGGCGGCACCCACAAGGGCGACTTCATGGGCATGGCGCCGGCCACCGGCAAGTACATCCGCTGGACCGGGACGGCGATCTTCCGCTTCAACGACGCCGGCATGTCCACCGCCCGTTGGCAGGAGTGGGACGGACTCTCCGTCATGCAGCAGATGGGCGTGATCCCCACGCCCGACGGCCGGCCCGCGGCCCCCGCGCCGGAGCCCGTCCCGACCCATGTCCTCGCGGGACGCTCGTCCGAGGTGGACATCGCGGCCAATCGCGGGCTCATGGAGCGGTTCGTCGAGGAGGTCTGGAACAGCGGCCATCTCGACGTCGCGGCCGAGGTCTTCGCGCCCGACGCGACCAGCCCGGACGCTCCGATGCTGCCGCCCGGCCCGGCCGGCGTCAACATCATCGCCTCCATGTTCCGCAGCGCATTCCCCGACTTCCACATGACGATCGACTTCCTGGCGGCGGAGGGCGACAGGGTCGCGGCCCACTTCGTCGAGACCGGCACCCACGAAGGTGAGCTGTTCGGGATCGCGCCCACCGGCAAGACCGTGTCCTTCGGGGAGATGGGACTGCTCAGGCTCGAGGGCGGGAAGGTCGTCGAGAGCTTCTACAACACCGACATGCTCTCGCTGATGCAGCAGCTCGGCGTCGGCGGGTCGCCCGCGGCGGGGGCCTGAACCAGACGGGAACCAGCGGCGACAGGCCGGGGGGGGGCGATCCGTCAGGCGCGACGGAGCGAGCGGGGAGCCTCTCGGACCACAGACAGCCCCCTCGGGCCGCACAGGTCCGCGGCAGGACCAGCAGGACAGGAGCGATCGTGACGATCGAGGAAGAGCAGCGGAACAAGGCGCTCGTCACCGAGTTCGTGAAGGTGACGAACCGACTCGAGCTCGACAGGCTCGACGACATGGTCGTCGAGGACTACTTCGAGCACCAGCCGATCCCGGGCCAGCCCCCGGGTCGCGACGGGCTCAAGTGGGCGTACCGGACGTTCAACGCGCCGTTCCCGGACCTGGTCTTCGACTTCCAGGACGTCATCGCCGAGGGCGACCTCGTCGTCGGCAGGGGCCTGGGGGCCGGTCACAACACGGCGCCTTTCATGGGAGTCCCCCCGACCGGGAAGCTCGTGAGATGGTCGGGCACCCGGCTCTTCCGGATGCGCGACGGGAAGCTTGTCGAGGGCTGGATCGACCTCGACATGCTCGGGCTCATGCAGCAGCTCGGGGTCATCCCGTCGCCGCCGCCCGGACCCGAGCCGGCGCCCGCCCGTCACCTGACGGGCGCTCCGTCGACCCGCGAGGCGAACCACGCCCTGATGCGCCGCTTCATCGACGAGGTGTGGAACAAGGGCGACGTCGCGGTGGCCGACGAGATCTTCCATCCGGAGGCGTCGAGCCCGAGCGCGCCCGCCCTCCCGCTCGGCCCGGACGGCGTCAAGGTCATCGTGAAGATGATGCGCGACGCATTCCCGGACTACTGGATGGAGATCACGCACATCGTCGCGGAGGACGACCGCGTCGCGGCCCGCTTCCGGCAGGGAGGCACCCACACGGGCCCGCTCATGGGCATCGCGCCGACCGGGAAGAAGGTCGAGTGGACCGAGATCGGGATCCTGCGGGTAGCCGACGGGAAGGTCGTCGAGAGCTGGTACGACGTGGACATGCTCGGCCTCATGAGCCAGCTGGGCGTCGGCGGCGGGGGCGGTGCAGCCGGTGCCCAGGCGGGAGACGCGCCGGCAGCCGCAGCGGAGGCATGAACCGATGACCAGCGCTCAGATCGTCGATCGCTACTACGAGACCGCGAACGCCGGCGAATGGGACGCGTGGTGCGACCTGTTCACGGACGACATGGTCATGGACGAGCAGCTCGCGGGACACATCGAGGGACTGGCGACGCTCCGGCCGATGATGGCCGGCATGGGGCGGGCGTACTCCCGGTTCCAGAACGTGCCGCGCCACGTCATCGTCCTCGGGGACGAGGCCGCCGTCGTGTCGCACATCTCGGCTGCGAATGCCGCCGGCGTCCCGATCGAGGCGGAGGTCGCGAACTACTTCCGCTTCCGCGACGGGAAGATCGCCTACATGGCGAACTTCCACGACAGCGCCCCCTTCCAGCCATTCCTCACCCAGAAGTTGGACTGAAGATGGACGAATACGATTTCATCGTCGTCGGCGCCGGGTCGGCCGGCTGCGTCGTCGCGAACCGCCTGACCGAGGATCCGACGACGAGGGTCCTCCTCCTCGAGGCCGGCGGACCCACGATCCCGGAGAACGTGGACAGGGCGAACCTCTGGTACACGCTCCTCGGGTCCGACATCGACTGGCGGTACTGGAGCGAGCCGCAGTCCGCCCTCGACGGTCGCAAGACGTACGAGCCGCGCGGGAAGCTGCCGGGCGGGACGAGCAACCTCTACATCCTCATGCACATCCGCGGCCACCGGTCGGACTACGACGCGTGGGTCGAGGGCGGGGCCCCGGGGTGGTCCTACGACGAGTGCCTCCCGTACTTCAAGCGTCACGAGGACCAGGAGGACGACACGAGCCCGTGGGCCGGCAAGGGCGGGCCCATCCCGCTCCGCAACGCCGGTCTCCACGACCCCAACCCGACGTCGCGCGCGTTCATCGAGGCGTGCCGCGAGCTCGGCTACCCGGGGACGGACGACTTCAACGGCCCGCAGATGGAAGGCGCCGGCTGGCATCACATCAACGCGGTGGACGGCCGTCGCGTGAGCTCGCTCCGAGCCTACCTCGACCCGGCCCTCGTGCGCCCGAACCTCACGTTCCGGACGAACGCCCTCGCGTCCCGGCTCGTCATCGAGGACGGCCGGTGCACGGGCGTCGAGTACCTCCAGGACGGCGTGCCGGTCGCGGCGCGTGCCACGGGCGAGGTGGTCGTCACCGCGGGTGCGATCGAATCGCCGAAGCTCCTCATGCTCTCGGGGATCGGGGCACCGGACGAGCTCCGGGCGGCGGGGATCGACCCGATCGTGGACCTGCCCGGCGTCGGCAGGAACTTCCACAACCACGTGCTCACGGGGATCATCCGCGAGTGCACCCAGACGGTGCCACCCGGCACGCAGAATCTCTCGGAAGCCGCGCTCTTCCTGCGATCGGACCCGGCACAGACAGGCCCCGACATCCAGATCGCGTTCGTCCACGTCCCGTTCAACATCATCGTCGGCCAGGGGCATCCGAACTCCGTGAGCATCCTGCCCGGCGTGGTCCGGCCCCGGTCTCGCGGCTGGATCCGTCTCGCGAGCGCAGACCCCACCGCCTACCCGCTCATCAACCCCAACTACCTCGGCGACCCCGCCGACATGGACCTCCTGGTCAAGGCCGTGAAGATCTCCCGCGAGATCTTCGGGACGAGCGCGTTCGCGCCGTGGGTCGGGGCCGAGGTCCTGCCCGACGACGACCCCCAGACGGACGACGAGCTGCGAGCCTTCATCCGGAGGACCGCCGACTCGTACCACCACCAGTCGGGGTCCTGCAAGATGGGCACGGACGACCTGTCCGTGGTCGACCCGCAGCTGCGGGTCCGCGGCGTGGCGGGGCTCCGCGTCGCCGACGCGAGCGTCATGCCCATCGTCCCGTCCGGCAACTGCCACTCGGGGATCCTCATGATCGCCGAGCGCGTGTCGGAGGTCCTGCGCAATGGCGCGGCTGCGGCGGGCCTGGCCTGATGAGCCTGGCCGGCAAGAAGGTCGGCATCCTCATGGAGAGCGACTTCTACGAGGACGAGATCTTCTACTACAAGCACCGCTTCCCGGAGGAAGGCATCGAGCTGCACTGGCTCACGCGCCTCTGGGGCCAGGAGCGGATCACCTTCCACGGCCACGAGTACAAGGTGCCGTTCGAGGTGAGCGAGTCGTTCGAAGGGATGAGCGACGAGGAGCTGCGGAGCTACGCGGCGATCATCGTGCCGTCTGCGATCGTCTCGGACAGGCTCCGGTACACGGAGGACGTCGCAAAGCTCCCACCCGCGACGGAGTTCCTGCGGCGCGCCTTCGCGGAGCCCACGATCGTGAAGGGGATCATCTGCCACGGCATGTGGCTCGTGTCGCCGCTGCCGGAGCTCGTCCGCGGCCGGCCGGTCGTCGCCCACAACAACCTTCTCGGCGACGTACGCAACATGGGCGCGGTCTACGTCGACCAGGACGTGGTCATCGACCGCGACCTGATCACCGCGCGGACCGGCGGCCACTGCCACCTGTTCGCGCGGGCGATCATCGACAGGCTCGCGGCAGCGGACGACGGCGCGGGCGCCCGCGGGTGACCCGCGCCTCGGTCGACGAAGGAGGGGGGTTTGGCTGTGGCGGTTGAGGCGGTCCACCACATCGGTCTCGAGTGCCGGGATCCGGACGTGACGGAGCAGTTCTACACGCGGCACTTCGGATTCCGACGCGCCCGGCTCGTGCTGCTCGGCGACGAGAGGATCGTGTTCATCAAGTCGGGGTCGATCTACCTGGAGCTCTTCAGGGCGACGCAGTCGGATCCGGCGCCGGCCCCGACGGGGGCCGGGCCGGAGTACCCGGGGTGGCGGCATCTCGCGTTCAAGGTGGACGACGTGGATGCGAAGCTCGCGGCCATGGGCGTCGACGCCGTCATCACCGCCGGTCCGATGGACTTCGACGCGTTCATCCCGGGCTGGCGGACCGTCTGGATCGCCGATCCCGACGGGAACATCGTGGAGATCAGCCAGGGATTCGCGGACGAGGAAGACCCGCCGTCCGCCTGACGGCGGGCCCGGACGGGACCCGCGGAGAGGCCTTGACCCGGCCGCCGACCCGGCGGTCGGCCAGGCCGACCGGACTCACAGGAGGCAGCCATGCGACGGGACGTCACGTTCTTCAGCCAGGGCGAAGCGTGCAGCGGTTGGCTGTACGTCCCCGACGGTCTCGGGGCCGGGCAGAAGGCACCGGCGGTCGTCCTCGCGAATGCGATCAGTGCCGTCAAGGAGATCACCCTCCCCCACTACGCAGAGAGGTTCGCGGCCGCCGGCTTCGCGGCGCTTGCGTTCGACTACCGGCGGTTCGGCGCGAGCGCTGGTGAGCCCCGGAATCATCTCGTCCCGCATGACCAGCAGGAGGACGTTCGCAACGCGGTGACCTGGCTGCGCGCACAGCCCGAGGTCGACCCGGAGCGCATCGGCGGCTGGGGGATCTCGATCGGCGGCGTTCACATGCTGCATGCCGGGGCGTACGACCGTCGCGTCAAGGCCGTGGTGTCCGTCGCCACGGGCCTCAACACCCTCGAGCAGATGATGGGCCGGCCAGGCCTGCAGGGCTTCCTCTCGATGCTCAACGCCGACCGCGACCGCCGGTTCGCGACCGGCGAGGCGGCGACATACATGCCCGCCGTGTCGATGCCCGGGGAGGGTGGCCTGATGGCCTTCCCGGAGGCATACGACTTCTACACCGACGCGATGCGGACGTACGCGCCCACCTACGACAACCGGCTGACGCTCGAGTCAGTGGAGTGGCTCATCGCGGATCGCTCGGCCGAGGCCGTGCCGCTGATCTCGCCCACCCCGCTGCTCATGATCCACGGCGAGCGCGACATCATCCCACCAGCCGCGGTCCGGGAGCTGTTCGAGCGGGCCGGCGAGCCCAGGAAGATCGTTGTCCTCGACTGCCTTCACACGGATCTCTACGTGAGGGAGCCGTGGGTCACGCAGTCTGCCGATGCGTCGGTCGAGTGGCTCGATCGATACCTGCGGCCGTCCTGACCGCCGCCGCCCCTGCGGGCTCGGAGGCCGGCGCCGGGGCGCCGGTCGACCCGCCCACGCCGGGGGAAGGAGACGAACCGAGGAGCACCGGGGGCGAGATGTCGGAGAGCGACGATCAGGGGCGGTCTCCGGACCACGACGCGCGTACCGCGCGAGGCATGACGGCCGCCCAGGCACTCGACAGGATCGAGACTGCGACCCACGGTCCCCGGCCCGGCTACCGCCGGCTGCACGCCCGCGGTTCGGTGTTCCGCGGGACGTTCACCCCGTCCGGGACCCTTGCCTCCCTCACGCGCGCGCCGCACCTCACCACGACGCCGACAGAGGTCCTGGTGCGGTTCTCCAACGGATCGTCCGACCCCGGAGCGCCAGACACGGAGCCGGGTGTCCGGGGGATGGCAGTGCGCTTCCTGGGCGACGGGCAGCAGCCCGTCCATGACCTGGTCGCCGCGACGTTCCGCGTCTTCGCGAGCCGGAATCCCGAGGGGTTCGTCGAGCTCGTCGAGGTCCTTGGCGTGGCCGAACCGACCGCATCGCCTGTGCGACGGGCCCTCCGGGTTCCGGGCCAGGTGGCCGGATTCGCCGGATTGCTCGCACGCCACCCGGAGAGCCGCGCCTCCATGCGTGAGTTCGGCGCTCGTCGCGTCCAGGCCAGCTACGCCACGACTCGGTATGACGGCATCGACGCGTACATCCTGGTCGCCGCCGACGGTCGCCGGAGCGCCTACCGGTACCGTTGGATCCCCGACGCTGGCGAGGTCGACCTGCCCAAGCCGCCGCCGGCCGGTATCACCCCGCGGTTCCTGCTCGACGAGCTGCGCGATCGCCTCGCCGCCGGGCCGGTCGGCTTCACGCTCGCCTTCCAGATGGCGGCCGCCGACGACCGCACTGATGATCCCTCCCGGGCGTGGCCGGAGGACCGGAAGATCGTGGTGGGTGGAGCGCTCAGCGTGACCGGCGCTCACACCGACTCGTCGACGCTGGAGTCGAGCCTCGTGTTCGATCCGACGCTCGTACCGGACGGCGTCGACCTGTCGGACGACCCGGTGCTCCGGTTCCGCGGATCCGTCTACCGGCTCGCCGGCTCCCGACGCACCGCAGGCGGCTGAGCGCGATCCCGGAGCATCACCGACCGCGCGCCTGGTCCCGCCGGCAGCGCGAATGGCGTACCCGCAGCAGGGACTACGCGACCGTCACAGCTCGATCGCCTCGCCTTCCCCAGCCGCATGGGCGAGCTCGAGCTCCGCCGCGTCCTCTTCCTTCACGTGGAACCGGAAGAAGAGCCACGTCACACCGGTCACCCCCATGAAGACGATGAGACCCGCGACGACGACCTGGACGCTCGACTGCCTGAATGAGTTGACATATTCCTGGTCCCGGTTCAGGAGGAGCTGCCACCACAGGAAGACGGCACCGCCGAACACGAGCGCCCAGGCGACCTTGCTCCACTTCATGACGACCGCTCCGTGCATGAATCTCAGTGGAAGCATCGTGAACACCAGGCTCTCGAGCCCAGCGATGAAGACGATGGCGAGGATCGTCTGCAAGAACGATGGAGACAGCGCCTCCATCTGCGCGGAGTCGCTTGCGGGCCCGAGCAGAACGAACGCGGCCAGGCTCGCAGCGAGCAGGAGCCCCGCCGGGATGAGGACGAGGAGCGCCTCGTCGCGCTTCGCGAGGGCCAGCGGCGTGAGGATGAGCGCCTATGCGACGAAGCCATAGACGAGGCCCGGCGTCAGCGAGAGGAGACGGGAGAAGATGACCGCGATGATCGAGACGATGACAGCCGTACCGTAGATGCGGACGCTCGCCTTGGCGCCGTGCCGACGACGCGCGAGGAAGGTCGTCGCCCCCGCGACAAGGTACGTGATGAACCCGATCCCGACCATGAACGCGACAACCAGAAGAAGGCTCTTCTCGTTGAACCCGAAGTCGGGGCTGAGGAAGCCGTAGATGAAGCCGACGAGGAGCATGACCACCAGGGCGTAGAGGATGCCGCCCACCCGGCCCGACTCGGAGAGCCGCCCGAGGCCCGCGTCTGCGAACGCGACCGGCCTGAGGATCCGCAGCGGCCCGGCCATCATCCGGGCCCACCACGCGGAGATCTCCTCGCGGTTCTCGTCGAGCGTGCTGTTGAAGACCTCCGACGTGAGAGCGAACAGGAAGACGAAGAAGGCCGTGAGGCCGAGGTTCGTCAGGATCACGTTCGGATCGAGGTCAAGGCCGTGCGGGCCCGGGATGGACGCCGCGAACGCCGTCAGCAGGTCGCCTGGACCCGATCCTCCGCTCGGCGGGGGCACGCGCGGGGTGCCGATCACTCCGGCGACGGCACCGTTCGGCGAGGGGCTCGACGCTGGCGACGGGCTGGGCTCGGGCGTCGGCATCGGGGTCGGACCGGTGGAGGGGGCCGGGGGCGACAGGACGGGAGCGGCGGACGGCGACGACGCCGGCGGCGCGCTGACGGCGGGCGACGAGAGCGGGTGCGCAGATGGAGGCACCGACGGCGGGGCGGTGGGTGCCGGCGTGGGCGTGGACGCCGGGGGCGGCGTGGGCGTGGACGCCGGGGGCGGCGTGGGCGTGGACGCCGGGGGCGGCGTGGGCGTGGACGCCGGGGGCGGAGTCGGCGTGGACGCCGGGGGCGGAGTCG
>CAIYQJ010000295.1 GCA_903928275.1 uncultured Chloroflexota bacterium | reverse complement strand
GGTCGGCCAGCTCGCGGCTCGACCGCAGGTGCTCGAGCCCGGACGCGGCGTCGCGCATGACCACGTACCAGCCGTCATCGCGGTGGAGGTCGAGGCCGTCGGCGAGGGTGCGCCGCACGATAGAGCGCGAGCCGTCGGGCGCCTTCTCCGCGAAGCCCACGCTGTCACGGACGATGCCGCTCGTCTCGGCATACCGGTTGTTGTAGACGATGAGCGCGCGATCCGCGCCGGACCGGTTGGAGTACGCGAAGACGTCCTCGTTCACGTGCCCCTCGGGCGCCACGACGTCGTAGAGCAGGAAGTCGCGGACCTCGGCGAACAGCCGGCGCCGATGCAGGATCGGGAAGATCTCCCGCTCGTGGCGATCGACGAGCCAGCCGTCGGGCGTC
Source organism: uncultured Chloroflexota bacterium (assembly GCA_903928275.1). Lineage (GTDB taxonomy): Bacteria > Chloroflexota > Limnocylindria > Limnocylindrales > CSP1-4 > CAIYQJ01. Next base: position 15,490 of record CAIYQJ010000295.1, on the reverse strand, counting down.
TCGTCGTGGTAGGCCCGGCGGTACTCCATCCCGTACTTCTCGCCGAAGCCCTCGACCTGGCCGTGACCGAACATCGGGAGCCCCGGCAGCGTGGCGAGGAGCGTGGCGACACCGAAGTACTTGTCGCCCTTCCCGAACTGCTCGACCGCGGTCTTCTCGTCGGGGTTGTTCATGAAGTTCACGTAGCGCTTGAGGATCTCCGGGTCGAACTCGAGCGTGTTCTTCATCACGAGCCGGTATTCCGCGTTCTTCTCGTCGCGGAGCATGTGCATGAAGGCGCTGTTGTAGACGCGATGCATGCCCAGGGTCCGGACGAAGTAGCCCTCCATGAGCCAGAACGCCTCGGCCAGGAGGAGCGTGTCGGGCACCTCGGCGGCCACGCGGTCCACGACCTCGCGCCAGAACTCGATCGGCATCGCGCGGTCGAAGTCGACCCGCGGCATCGCATGCTCGGCCCGCGACGGGATGGCGCCGCCATGCCCCGGCTCCGGGTACCAGAGCCGCTCGATGTGCTTCTTGGCGAGCGTCATCGCCGCGTCGAACCGGATGATCGGGAACCGTCGCGCCACGGCGACGATCGTCTGGATGACGGTCTCGCGGACCTCCGGGCTGAGGTAGTCGAGCTGCGCCGTGTCGTTCCACGGCATGCTCGTCCCGTCGTTCCCGTGGTAGATGTACCGCGTCTCACCGGAGTCGTGGTCGCGGCGCTGGAAGACCACGGCCGCATCGCTGCGGTCCCAGTAGTGGTCCTCGACCCTGATCTCCGCCCGTCGATCCGCCGAGAGGTCGGGCCCGGTGAACGAATACGCGGGGTACGGGGGCTCCGGCAGCGAGAGGAATCGGTCGGGATGCTCCACGACCCAGGAGGAGTCGATCCCCATGTGGTTGGGGACCATGTCGGACGCGAGGCGGATCCCTCGCGTCCAGGCCCGCTGGCGCAGGTCCTCGTACGCGGCCTCGCCGCCGAGGTCGTCGGCGATGCGGTAATCACGCAGGCTGTAGGCAGAGGCCACCGCCTCCGGGTTGCCCATCATCCGCTTGATCCGCGCCGACGCCTCACTCCGCTCCCACAGGCCGATGAGCCACAGGCCCGTCATCCCGCGCCGCGCGAGCGTGTCCAGCTCCGCGTCGGGGATCGCATCGAGGGTCCGGATATCGCGGCCGTACGCCCGCGACAGCTGGTCCAGCCACACGTAGGTGCTCTTCGCCATGAGGACGACCCGCGGCATCCAGTCGAGATCGCGGCTGAACCGCTCGGGCTCGTCCACGCCGCCGCCGCCGAAGCCGCCACGGCCGTCGAGGGCCGCGGAGTCCGCACCGCCGGTGCCGTCACCGTGCGCCGACATCCAGCGCAGCCACGCTGCCCGCTCCTCCTCCGAGAGCACGTCGAGCGTCACGACGAGCCGGTCCATGTAGCGGCCGAGAAGGAGCCCCCAGCGGTCCCGGATCCATCGGAGCTGCCCCGAGAGCGAATCCGGCGAAGCGAGCGCCGGCGCCCGGAGCATCTCGACGAGCGTCTGGTCGTCCGGCCCGAAGCGCGGTCCTGAGTAGAAGTGGTCCGCGATGGCGTCGAAGACCTCGACGTAGTCGGTGTCCGCGGCGAACATGCGGTCGTCGAAGAGCTCGCGGAAGGGCCCGAAGGCGGTGTTGAGGTTCGCCAGGCGAAGGAGCGCCATCTCTTCCAGGACGACGGCTCGATTCGCGACCCCGTCGGTGGTCCCATCGAGGTAGGTCACGGCGTCCACGTCGCCGCGATGGACCGTGACGGTCGGGAAGACGTCGGCGAAGGCGAGCAGGGTCGCGTCGAGGCGCTCGGCGCCCACGCGCTCGCGGGCGGCAGCGAGCGCGCCCACCATCGCCGCGGAGTCACGCTGGTCGCGGTACATCGCGCACACGACGTGGAGGATCTCGTCGATGAGGCCCATGGCGTTGAGGTCGCCGGCCGCGATCGAGGGCGCCTCCCCCGCGCGGGCGACGTTCATCGCCGCGGCGAGGCGGCGCGTCGCGGGGAAGTCCGGCAGGACGACGTTCCCGCTCACGCTGAAGAGCGCGTCGTCGACGCGGTACCGCTCGCGGGCGGCGCGCGAGATGTGAAACTCCATCGGCATCGGGACGAGCATACCGCGTGGCACGGGTCCGTCGATGCGTCGTCCGGTCGACCAGCGGCGGACAGGGCGCGATGGTGCCCCAGGACGGGGCCGCAGGTGATTCCGGCTCCGGCCGGGGTTGCGCCCGACGACACCCGCGGAGACACTCTGCGCGGGACCCCACGCTCGTGGGAGGTCCCGCGTGCGCAGGGCGGCCGGCGAGCTCGGCCTCATCCGCACGAAGCCCGGAGGGATCCCGCCGTGAGCGAAGCCGGCCAGGCGTCCGGTCGCACCGCCAACGTCGATCGCGGGCACCTTGCGGCCCTCACGGCGCGAGAAGAGGCCCGTTTCGTCGCGGCACATCCACGGTCGGGTGAGCTCGCGGCGCGGGCGCGGGGCCCGCTCCTCGACGGCGTGCCGATGAACTGGATGGTGAAGTGGGCGGGCCCGTACCCCGTCTTCGTCGACCGGGCGGAGGGGGCGCGGTTCACCGACGTGGACGGCATCGAGTACGCGGACTTCTGCCTGGGCGATACCGGCGCGATGGCCGGCCACTCCCCTGCCCCGACCGTCGCGGCCGTGCGGCGGCAGGTGGAGCGCGGGATCACGACGATGCTTCCCACCGAGGATGCGATCGCCGTCGGCGAAGAGCTGCAGCGGCGGTTCGGCCTGCGCTACTGGCAGTTCACGGTGACCGCCACCGATGCGAACCGTTTCGCCCTGCGCCTGGCACGGATGCTCACCGGCAGGCAGAAGGTCGTCGTGCACGACTACTGCTACCACGGGTCGGTCGACGAGTCCTTCGCGACGCTCGCCCCGGACGGGCGCGTGCGACCCCGCCACGGGAACATCGGGCCATCTGTGGACCCGGCGCTCACCACGAAGGTCGCGGAGTTCAACGACGTGGGCGCACTCGAGCGAGCGCTCGCGCCGCGGGACGTCGCGGCCGTGCTCATCGAGCCGGCGCTGACGAACGTCGGGATCATCCTGCCCGAGCCCGGCTACCACGATGCAGTGCGGGAGATCACGCGGCGGACCGGGACGATCCTCATCATCGACGAGACGCACACGATCAGCGCGGGGCCGGGCGGCATGACCGCGGCGGATCACCTGGAGCCCGACATGCTCACGATCGGCAAGTCGATCGGCGGCGGGATCCCGGTGGGGACGTACGGGATGTCCGAAGAGCTCGGGGCTCGCGTCTCGGCGTCGATCGCGCTCGAGGATTGCGATGTCGGCGGCATCGGGGGCACGCTCGCCGGCTATGCACTCTCTCTGGCCGCGGTCCGGGCCACGCTCGGCGAGGTCCTCACGGCCGACGCGTACGCCCGCACGATCCCGCTCGCGGAGCGCTGGGAGGCGGGCGTGCGGAGAGCGATCGAGCGTCGCGGAGTGCCCTGGTCCGTGACGCGGCTCGGCTGCCGCGCCGAGTACCACTTCCTGCCCATGCCCGCCCGCACCGGGCGCGAGCACGCAGCCTCGAACGACTTCGAGCTCGAGCGGTTCCTCCACCTCCACGCGCTCAACCGCAGGATCCTCCTCACGCCCTTCCACAACATGGCGCTCATGTGCCCCGCGACGACCGAGGCCGACGTGGATCACCACACGGCGGCGTTCGAGGAGGCCATCGCCGACCTGTTCGGGGCGGCGTGAGCGTGACGCGCGACCGGGACGGAGGCGGGACGTAGGCTGAGCCGATGTACTTCCCCGCGTCCGGCTGGCTCGTCGCGTTCCTCCTCACCGTCGCGGTCGAGGCGCCGATCGTCGCATACCTCCTCCGGCGGGCGGAGCCCGAACGCCTTCGACTCGTGGCCCTCGTCGTCTTCGCCAACCTCGCGTCGCACCCGATCGTCTGGTATGTGATCACGCAGCCGTTCCTCGTCGGGACGCTGGAGTACGTGCTCGTCGCCGAGGGTTGGGCGATCGTCGCCGAGGCGGTCTTCTATGCTGTGACCATCCGCGGCCTGGATCCACGTCGGGCCGTGGCAGTCGCGGTCGTGGCGAACGTGGCGTCGTTCCTCGCCGGCTGGGCGGTCGGCGAGCTGTGGCCGGGGGTGTTCGGATGAGCGCTCGGATCCACCACCGCACGATCGCGGCACTCGCGGTCGTCGCCATCCTCGTCGCGGCCTGCCAGGCGTCGGCCGCGTCGCCTTCCCGGGTGGCCACGTCGACACCGGGGTCGCCGGTCGCCAGGCCTTCGCGTTCGGCTGCCACACCGCCGGCCGCTCCGACCCCCGTTGTCGCGTCGCCGTCGCCGCCGCTCGCCACACCGGTGCCGTCCTCGACGCAGTCGGCCGGTTCGCCGGCACCGGCAGCATCGTGGGTCCCCGCCGGGTCGATGATCGCCGACTGGTTCGGCGGCACCGCGACGCCCGTCGGCGGCGGAGGTGCCCTCGCGCTCGCGAGCGACGGGACATCCGCGCAGCGATGGGACCCGGCCACGGCAACATGGCGAGCTGCCGCGACCCTCAACGCACCTCGCTCGAACTACGCGGCGGTGCAGCTCCACGATGGGCGCGTGCTCGTGGTGGGTGGTGCGAACGACGCTCGGCAGGCGTACTCGAGCGCATACGCCTACGACCCGATGACGCCGATGGGGACGTGGACGAAGGTCGGCCTCATGGGCACGGCGCGGTCGGCACCCGCGGCGGCCGTCCTCGCCGACGGGCGCGTGCTCGTGGCCGGCGGCGCGTACGTGGACAAGCCTGCACTCCGCGGACCGGCGATCCCGGCCGCCGCGCTCGTCGCCTATCGTCCGGGGCCGGGCGCCGGCGCGGGTGCGCAGGGTCGGTCCGACGACATCGCGCCGTCGCACCAGGTCCCCGCCCTCGCGACCGCCGAGATCTTCGACCCTGCGACCGGCACGTGGTCGCCGACCGGTGCCATGCGGTTCGCGCGGGCCGGGGCGACCGCCGTCACGCTCACGGACGGGCGCGTCCTCGTCGTGTCCCCCGGCGGGGAGCTGTGGGTCGCCACCGACACGGGCGCGTCGCTTGACCCGAGGGCGAGCGGGACCACGGAGATCTACGACGCTGCGACCGGCCGCTTCACGCTCGCCGGCGACATCCCCGCGTTCGACCGGGCCGCGATCGCGGCGGCAGGCGTCGTTCTGCCGGACACCTCCCCCTGGCAGGTCTCCACCGGCACCCTCGTCGCCCTGCCCGACGGTGGCGCGCTCCTCGTCGGCCGCAGCGACGCGTGGAAGCACGAGGGGTCCGTCACCCGGACGCTCCGGTTCGACGCCGGGACGGCCCGATGGACCCAGGTGGGGCCCGCGTATGCGTGCCTGACCGACTTCACGGCGAACGGGTCGCACTGCACGCCGGGCGTCGACCTCGCGAACGCCTTCGCGGCGGCCCTGCCCGACGGACGCGTCCTCGCGGCAGGGGGCTGGACGGCCACGGCAGGAGGCGGCACCGATGCGTCACGCCAGGCGCAGGCGTTCGACGCGACCACGTCCGCGTGGTCCCCGCTCCCGTCGATGCCGGATGCCCGGGCCTCGGGACGGACCGCCGTCCTCTCCGACGGGTCCGTCCTCCTCGTCGGCGGGAATGACTCGTCCGCCGGACCCGTCACGGCCGTCCGCTTCGTCCTGTCGCCCTGACCGAGCCCGGCTCGCCGGCTCCCACGGTGGACGGATCCGCGCGCCTCGGGTAGGATTCGTCCATCGACTGACCCCTCTTGTACCGCAGACGCCGGTTCGAAGCGAGCTGATATCGCCGCTCCCGCGTCGCGCCCGAGAGGACCCAACCGCTCCGCCCACCCATATCCGGGCGTGTCGAGCGGCTCCATGGCGGGACCGCGCCCGGAAGGATCGCGCGGACGCCGACAGACAGGAACGGCACGGACACACCCATGCGCTCACACGTCGCGAACCGACGGGCCAGCTCGGCCATCGGCTCCCAGCTCAACTCCACGGCCCGTCGAAGGCTCCAGCGCCGCGCGTCGCTCTACTGCGGCACGAACGGATGCGCGACCTTCCTCGATATCGACATCCTCGCCGGCGTCGCCGTCTGCCGCATCTGCGGCTACCGGCGATCGCTCGACTAGGCCCTGATCGGACTCGACGCCCCTCGGACGGTATCGTCGGGCCCCGTCACCTCGCCGGGTCGACGGGTCGACCGCCGCGATCCGCGAGCGGGGCGAGGCCCCGCACGAGCCACGCGGCCAGGACGCGCGCGCACCTGACGACGTCGTCGAGCGCGACCGACTCGTCCGCGGCATGCGCTGCGCGGACGTCGCCCGGGCCGAAGAGCACGCACGGCGTTCCGCCCACCCGCACCCACAGCCGCATGTCCGACCCGTACGGCACGGCCACCATCGCCGGCGCGCTCCCGTCGACGTCGGCCGCGACCGCTGCGAGCGAGGCCGGCAGCGGATCGCCGGCCGGGAGATCGACGGAGTCGAACCGGCCGCCGACGACCGCGACGGTGGCCGGGTGCTCGCGCAGCCAGTCGTCACCGGCGCACGCGGCGTCGATCGCGGCCCGGAGCTCGTCGAACGCGGCGCCGGAGTCCTGGCCGAGGCGGACGCCGTAGCGGCCCTCGGCCACGACGAGATCCGGCACCGTGGACGCCCACTCGCCCCCTGAGACCGTGCCGATGATCGTTGGATACGGCAGGCCAAGCGCGATCATCCGTGGGTCGGTCTCCGACGCACTCCGCTCCGCCTCGTCGAGGCGCAGGGCGGCGTGGAGGACCTCGAGCTTCTCGAGTGCCGACACGCCCTCCCGTCGCGTCGATGCGTGGGCCGCGCGGCCGTGGACCGTGAGCCGGAAGGTGATCGCGCCCGCGCCCGCCGTCACGATCTCGAGTCGCGTGGGCTCCGTCACCACGGCCGCGTCCGCGGTCCACCCTGCCCGGATCGCCGCGAGCGTCCCGGCTCCCCCATCCTCCTCCGACGGCACGCCGACGAAGAGCGCCTCGCCCGCGAGCGGCTCGGGCAGGAGGCCGTCCGGTCCCGCGAGGGTCGCGACCGCCCGCAGCGCCTCGATCGCGGCCACGAGGCCGCCCTTCATGTCGCATGCGCCGCGCCCGGTCACCATCCCTCCGCGGACTTCCGGTGCGAACGGAGGCGTCGCCCACGTCGCCGGGTCCCCGGCCGGCACGACGTCGAGGTGCCCCGAGAGCAGCAGGCGCCGCCCGGGACGCGCGGCGCGCACGGTACCGGCGACGAGCGGCAGGACGTCGCGAGGCACCTCCGATCCCGGGTGGTCCGGGTCCCGCGCGAGGGCGGCCGGATCCACGTCGCGGCGGTCCACGGTCACGGCGCGGCCCGCCCTCCGCAGCATGCCCACGACGTGATCCGCCGCCGCGACCTCCGCGGACGTGCCCGTCACGCTCGGGATCGCCACGAGGTCCCGGAGGTCGGCGGCGATCCGCCCGGCGGAGACCGCCTCCACGGCGGCGCGTTCGAGGGCGGCGACGTCCGTCATCGCACGCGGCCATCCGGGCCGGCATCCCGGCGGGAGTGCGCAGTCCGCCGTGCGACCGGCGGCCGCCCGGTCATCCGCGCAGGATCGGGCGCGTGAGGCACGTGGGACCGCCTCCGCCGTTCACGCCGATCTCGCCGGCCGGCCACGTGTGCACCTCGCAGCCCGCGTCGCGCAGCGCGCGCTCGGTCGCGGGATTCCCTTCGGCCAGCACGACGACCCCGGGCCGGACGGCAAGCACGTTGCATCCGAGCGAGCCCATCTCCTCCTCCGGGACCGGGATGATCCGGATGCCGAGATCCGCGAGCAGGGCCCAGAGGCCGACCGGCAGCAGCGGCAGGTGGACGACGGCGAGGTCGTCGGCGACGGGCGAGACGAGCGACAGCAGGTGGATGAGCTCCCCGGGGCCGTGCCAGTACGGCACGTCGAAGACGCGCACGTCGCCGCCGGCGATCACCGCCAGCTGGCGGATCCCGGCGTCGTTCGTCCGGAGCGTCCTGCCCACGCAGAGGACACCCGGCCGGAGCCAGAACGTGTCGCCACCGTCGACGGTTCCCGGGGCCTCGATGCGGCCGACGATCGGGATCCCCTGCGCCCGGAACCAGGCACCCAGCACCTCTTCCTCGCCCCGCCTGTTCGCCTTGCCCGACCGCAGCAGGATCGCGCCGCGGTCGGTGACGAGCGCCGGGTCGAACGTATACACGAGGTCGGGGCTGGCGGTCTCGGCGTCGAGGACCCGCACGCGGACGCCGAGGGAATCGAGCGTGTCGACGAGGGCATCGTGCTCCCGGACTGCTCGATCGAGGTCGACCGCATGGAGGAACCCGTGGGCCGGATCCTCGAAGGCTCGGCCGAAGGCGGGACCGGGCCGCTTGACGAGCACCTCGCGGAGCGGCGCGACCATGCTCTCTGCGCCGAACCGGCGGGCCCCTGGGTCCGACGTCGTCATGGGGGCTCCCCTGGGAAGTCAGTGGACGGCCACGAGCGTACGCGAATGGGCCCGCCGCGTCCTCCGCTCCGCGTATCCTCGCCGTGATGGAGAGCTCGCACGGTCCCACGATCGTCCTCGAGACGGCCCGGGCGCGCGCGCTCGTGCACCCCGCGGCCGGCGGTCGGGTCGGGTCGCTCGTCGTCGGCGACCTCGAGATGCTCATCGGCGACGGCCGGACGCGCCTCGAGTGGGGCATCTACCCGATGGCGCCGTGGGCTGGACGCACCCGCGACGCCCGGTTCACGTTCGGAGGCGTCGAACGCACCCTTCCCGCGACGATGCCACCCCACGCGATCCATGGGACGGTGCTCGACCGCGAGTGGGTCGCCGCGGAGGTCGCGCGCGACGCCTGCCTCCTCGAGACCGACCTGGGACCCGACTGGCCCTTCGCCGGCACTGCCACGCACCGCATCGAGCTCGAGGACGCCGCCGACGGCGCCGTCCTCCGGCTGGCGCTGACCGTCGCGACCAGCGACGCGGCGATGCCGGCGGTAGTCGGATGGCACCCGTGGTTCCCGCGCACGCTGGTGCGAGGCGGCCCCGTGCAGCTCGCCTTCGACGCCGGGTCCATGTACGAGGCGGAGGGAGGCCTTCCCACCGGCAGGCTGGTGCAGCCCGGACCAGGGCCGTGGGACGACACATTCACCGACATCCGCGGGACCATGGAGGTCCGCTGGCCCGGCGCGGCCCGGATCGGGATCGAGACGTCGTGCGATCACGTCGTGGTCTACGACCGGGCTCCCCAGGGCGTCTGCGTGGAGCCCCAGACCGGGCCGCCGGATGCGCTGAACCTCGGGTCCGCGACGATCGTCACGCCGGGTCGGCCGCTGACGGCGACGGTCGCGTTCCACGTCCGCGCCGGCGGGGACTGAGCAGGCTCACGGCCGAAGCCGTCCCGGCCGGGGGCGGCCGCCCGGGCGCGGTCGCGGGCAGCAGCCCGGGCGCGGTCGTGGGCAGCAGCCCGGGCGGGGCCGGGACAGACGAGGGTCCGGACGGCTCGGCCGTCCGGACCCTCGTTCGCGGCGAGCGGATGCCCGGGCGCTACTCGATCGTGTACGAGACCGCGACGGTGACCACCACGTCGTTCGTGCCGGTCGAGATCGGGGTGGCCATGTCGGCGGGCTTCGCCATCCCGGCGCCCAGCGCGACCGGCATCGGGACCGGCGCGGATGTCTCGGTGATCTGGGCGACGCCCGTGATCGTGACGCCGGCCGCCTTCGCGAGCGCCTGGGCGCGGGCCTTGGCGTCCGCCATCGCCGCGGTCCGGGCCTGGGCCTCGGCTGCGACCGAGTCGTTCACCCGGAAGCTCACGCCATCGACCGTGTTCGCGCCCGCCGCGATCGAGCCGTCGATCACGTCGGCCACCTTCGTCAGGTCGCGCACCGTCACGGCAACCTGGTTCGTGAACTGATACCCGACGAGCTTCTGCGCGCCGCCCTGCGGGTACTCGTAGACGGGGCTCAGCGAGACCGTCGTGGTCTGGATGTCGTCGGCGGCGACGCCGGCCTTCCGGATGGCCGCGACGACGCTCGTCATGGCGGCCGCGGCCGCGGCCTGGGCCTCCTTGACGCTGGGCTTCTGGATCGAGACCCCGAGGCGGACCTCCGCGATGTCCGGCTTCACGGTGACGGTGCCCGTTCCCGTCACGTCGATCGTATGCTCCGCCGCGCCCGTCGCAGCTGCCACCGGTCGGGCGCCGCCCAGGGGCGCGAGCGAGGTGGCGACCATGAGGCCGGCGACCGCGCCGAGGCCGATGAGCCCGAGACGTGTCCCGGGGCGTGCGATCGATCGGATGTGAGACATGGTCCGCTCCTGCTGCTGCTGGTGCGTCTGGCGACGCGAGGGATGCACCGCGAACTCCAAGACGCCGGGCATGTCCGTGCGGTTCCCGCGACGCCTCGGCCGAGGGCCGCGCTCGCGGTGCGTGCGCCGCCCAGCCTACGTCGGGACGGACGCCGTCGCCTCTGCCACCGGCTCGGCGACGGGGGCGAGCGGCCGCACTGGGCGAAGGTAGGCGGGGAGCACGACCCCGACGTACGCGACCCACGCGACGAGCGCGATGAGCTCGGGTCCGGCGCTGTAGCCGAAGAGCGCGCGCAGGAAGAGCCCGACCCCGACGTCATCGGGAAGCACCGCGGCGAGGTGGACGACGGGCGCGGTCCCGACCGCGATGACGCCGATCTCCACGAGCTCCTGGAGGGCGCGACTCACGAGACCCGCAGCGATGAAGACGAGGAGGATCCCGGTGACGCGGAAGAAGAGCCGCAGGTCGATCCGGCGACTGCCCGCGAAGACGAGGAACCCGATGCCGGTGGCGAGCCCAAGGCCGATGACCGCACCGGCAAGCACGCCGAGGGTGCCGCCCGAGCCGGTCGTCGCAGCCGCGGTCGCCTGGCCGACGAGGAAGACGGCGGTCTCGATGCCCTCCCGGATCACCACCGCGAAGGCGAGGAGCGTGAGGCCCCACAGGCCGCCCTCGTCGAGCACCCGTGCGACCCGCGCCTGGAGGTCGCCGCGGATCCCGCCCGCCTGGCGCTTCATCCAGAAGAGCATCCACGTGACGATGGCCGCGGCGAGGAGCATCGTCCCCGCCTCGAGCAGCTGCTCGTACGGCGACCCCAGCCCGCCGATGAGGACGAAGATCGCGACCCCGAGGACCACGCTCGCGGCGACGGCCGCCGCTGCGCCGAGGAGCACTCGGGGGATCGACCGGCTGTTGCCGGTCTTCGCGAGGAATCCAGCGATGATCGCGATCAGGAGGGCGGCCTCCACGCCCTCGCGGAGGCCGGTGACCAACCCCCCGAGGAGCGCGCCGGGATCGATCACGGAAGCCTCGCTGGACCCGGAGCCTGGGACGACCGAGGCATCCTAGCGCGGCACCCAGGGCAGGTCAACAGCTCCTGTCGCATGAGCGAAGGCGGACCTTACTCGAGGACGCGCGGCCGCGGGTCCGGACTCAGACGTCCAGTGGATCAGCCTTGTCCGGGTCGATGCCGAGCTCCGCGATCGCCGATGCGACGCGGTCGGGCGGCACCGTGCCGGCGTCGGCGAGCGCGCGGATCGCCGCAAGCGCGATCGACGGCGCGTCGATCTCGAAGTGCGCGCGCAGTGCCTCGCGCGTGTCGCTCCGACCGAACCCGTCCGTCCCGAGCGCGACGAACGGCGCCGCGACCCACCGGGAGACCTGGTCCGGCACGACCTTCATCCAGTCCGTGGCCGCGATGACCGGGCCGCCGTCCGGGCCCAGGACCGAGGCCACATACGGCACGCGCTGCTCGGCGGCGGGGTGGAGCCGGTTCCAGCGCTCGGTCACGATCGCGTCACGCCTGAGCTGCTGGAATGACGGGGCGCTGTACACCTCGGCAGCGACGCCGAACCGCTCGGCGAGCAGCGCCTGCGCGGCGGTCACCTGCGTGAGGATCGAGCCGCTGCCGACGAGGCGGACGCGTGCCGCCCCCGCGCCGAGGTCGGGCGCCGGCGACAGGCGGTAGAGGCCGCGAATGATCGCCTCGTCCACGCCCTCCGGCTTCGCCGGCATCGCGTAGTTCTCGTTGTACAGCGTCACGTAGTACGAGACGTCCTCGTTCTCGGCGTACATCCGCCGGATCCCGTCGCGGACGATGACGGCGAGCTCGTACGCGTACGCGGGGTCGTACGCGCGCACGGACGGCACGGTGGACGCGAGGACCTGCGACTGGCCGTCGTCGTGCTGCAGGCCCTCACCCATGAGCGTGGTGCGCCCGGCCGTGGCGCCCATGAGGAACCCGCGGCCGCGGGCGTCCCCGAAGGCCCACGCCTGGTCGCCGGTCCGCTGGAAGCCGAACATCGAGTAGAAGATGTAGAAGGGGATCATCGCGACCCCATGGGTCGCGTACGCCGTCCCCGCGGCCTGGAGCGACGCCATCGACCCCGCCTCGTTGATCCCCTCCTCGAGGACCTGGCCGTCGCGCGCCTCGCGGTAGGAGAGGACGAGGTCGGAGTCCACCGGGTCGTAGCGCTGTCCGAGGGCGGCGTAGATCCCGACCTCCTTGAACAGCGGGTCCATGCCGAAGGTCCGGGCCTCGTCGGGGATGATCGGGACGACCCGCGAGCCCAGACCCTCTTCGCGGATGAGGTTCCGGAGCAGCTTGGCGAAGGCCATCGTCGTGGACACGGGGTTCGCGCTTCCCGCGGCGAACTCGGCGTCCGCCTTCGGCGACGGGGCCTTGAGCGGCAGGTTGCGGACGACGCGCTTCGGCAGCGACCCGCCGAGGGACCGGCGGCGCTCGAGCATGTACCGGACCTCCTCCGACTCGGGGCCCGGGTGGAAGTACGGCGCGTCATGGAGCTGATCGTCCGGGATCGGGAGCTCGAGGCGGTCGCGGAAGATCCGGAGCTCCGCGTCGGAGAGCTTCTTCACCTGGTGGGTGACGTTGCGGCCCTCCGCGCCGGTCCCGAGCGTCCAGCCCTTGATCGTCTTCGCGAGGATGACCGTGGGGCCGCCCCGGTACTCGGTGGCGGCGCGATACGCGGCGTAGAGCTTGTGGTAGTCGTGGCCGCCGCGGCGGAGCCGGGCGAGGTCGTCGTCGTCGAGGTGCTCGACGAGGCGACGCAGGCGCGGGTCCGGACCGAAGAAGTGGTCGCGGATGTAGCCGCCGCCGCTCACGGAGTACTTCTGGAACTCGCCGTCGAGCGTCTCGTTCATCCGGTTCACGAGCACGCCGTCCACGTCCCGCGCGAGCAGGTCGTCCCACTCGCGACCCCAGATCACCTTGATCACGTTCCAGCCGGCGCCGCGGTAGAGGCCTTCGAGCTCCTGGATGATCTTCCCGTTGCCACGGACCGGCCCGTCCAGGCGCTGGAGGTTGCAGTTCACGATGAAGGTGAGGTTGTCGAGCCCCTCGCGCGCTGCGAGCGACAGCCCGGCCATGGCCTCCGGCTCGTCCATCTCGCCGTCGCCGAGGAACGCCCAGACACGCGACCCGCTCGTGTCGGCCAGCCCCCGGTTGTGGAGGTATCGGTTGAAGCGCGCCTGGTAGACGGCGGCCATGGGACCGAGCCCCATCGAGACGGTGGGGAACTCCCAGAAGTCCGGCATGAGCCGCGGGTGCGGGTACGAGCTCAGGCCGGCGCCGGGCGCGACCTCGCGCCGGAAGCGGTCCATCCGGTCGGTCGAGAGTCGGCCCTCGAGGAATGCGCGCGCGTACATGCCGGGGGCGGCGTGGCCCTGGTAGAAGACCTGGTCGCCCGCCCGGTCGCCGTCCTTCCCGCGGAAGAACCAGTTGAAGCCCACCTCGTACAGGCTCGCCGAGCTCGCGTACGTGGACAGGTGGCCGCCGATCCCGGGGTACCGCGTGTTCGCGCGGAGGACCATCGCCACGGCGTTCCACCGGATGAGCCGCCGGATCCGGCGCTCGATCGCCTCGTCGCCGGGGAAGAACGGCTCCTGCTCCGGGCTGATCGTGTTGATGTACCGCGTCTGCGTGAGCGACGGCAGGCCGACGTGCAGCTGGCGGGCGCGCTTGAGCAGCTTGAACATGAGGAAGCGGGCGCGGTCCACGCCCTCCTCGCCCACGACCTGGTCCAGGGAGTCCATCCACTCCTGGGTCTCGGACGGGTCGATGTCGGGCAGCTGGGCCTTGAACTCGTCGACGTACATGGGTGGCCAAGGGTAGCCCATCGTCGGCCGGTGCGCCCCCATGGGGTATCGTCCCCGCATGACCGCGCCCATCGCCCCGTACGATGCGCAGACGGCGCTCCTCGTCGTCGACGTCCAGAACGACTTCGCCGAGCCGGAGGGGCGCCTGAGCGTCCGCGATGGCCTCGCGGTGGTCCCGGTCCTCTGCTCGGAGATCGACGCCGCGATCGCGGCAGGCTCCGTCGTCGTGTACTCGCAGGACTGGCACCCGGAGCGGACGCCGCATTTCGCCGCGTTCGGTGGCGCCTGGCCCGCCCATTGCGTCATGGGGTCGTGGGGCGCGGAGCTCCATCCCGACCTGCCCGTCGTTGGCCACGTCGTTCGCAAGGGGTCGAGCGGGGAGGACGGCTACTCCGCGTTCACCATGCGCGATCCGTTGACCGGGGCGACGATCGAGACCGAGCTCCACGCGCTCCTCCGCGACCGCGGCGTCCGACGGGTGATCATCGGCGGCCTCGCGACGGACTACTGCGTCGCGGAGACCGGCCTCGACGCATGCCGCCTCGGCTACGAGACGGTCGTGCTCGCCGACGCGGTACGAGCCGTGGAGGTGGCGCCCGGCGACGGGGACCGCGCCCTCGAGCGGCTCGTCGCGGCCGGCGTCACCGTCCTCCGCGGGCCCGCCGCGGCGGTGGTGTCGGACAACGCCGCAGCCGCCGGCGCGGATCCGGCCGGGTTCCGGCGGTGATCCGGATCCTCCGCGACACGCTCGCGTTCCTTGGTGCCATCGTGGGCGCTGGGGGGCTGTGGGAAGTCATCCTCGACAGACTCGCCCGGCGCGGGCGCGGGCCGGACACCGTCATGCACATGACCGTGGCCGTCGACGCGCCGATCGAGCGCGTCTGGGCCTACGTCGCCGACGTCGAGCGCCAGCCCGAGTGGATGCGCGAGATGAAGGCGGTCCGGCTCCTCACGCCAGGCCCCGTCGGCGAGGGCACGCGGGGCGAGGCCACGGTGCGGATCGCCGGCATCGCCGTCACCGACCCGGTCACGGTGGACCTCTTCGAGCCGCCGCGCCGGTTCGGCATCCGCCACGAGGGCCTGTTCGGGGGCGGCGGGGTCATCACGCTCGTCCCGGTGGAGGGCGGTGCGGCGACGGCCGTCCACTGGGCCGAGCAGCTGGTCCCGCCGATCTTCCCCCACCTCGGCGCGGTGATCCAGAGGCCCCTGCTCACGCGGGTCTTCCAGGGCGACATGGACCGGATGCGCGCCATCGTCGAGTCGGGCGCCGACCTGGCCGCGGCGGGCGCCGACCTGGCCGCGGCGGGCGCCGACCTGGCCGCGGCGGGCGCCGACCTGGCCGC
>CAIYQJ010000294.1 GCA_903928275.1 uncultured Chloroflexota bacterium | reverse complement strand
CGCGCTCGCCAGCGCCTGCGGCATCGTCGGCCTCGTCGCCTTCTACCGCGCCCTGTCGATCGGGCGGATGGGGATCGTCGCGCCGGTCGCCGGCGTCCTGGGCGCCGCGATCCCGGTCCTCACCGGTGCGATCATGCAGGGGCTGCCCACCGCGCTGCAGGGCGTCGGGATCGCCTTCGCGGTCGTCTCCGTCGTCCTCGTCACGCGACCCGGCGACGAGCCCGCGCGACCGAGTGACCGCCGCGCGCTCGGCCTCGCGGTCTTCGCGGGCGTGGGGTTCGGCCTGTTCACCACGCTCCTCCACCAGGCGGGCGACGGCAGCATCCCGTGGCTCCTCGTGGCGACGCGCGTCACGTCCGTCGCGATCCTCGCCACGGCGGTCCTCGTGACGCGCGACGTCGTCGCAGCGACGGTGCGGTGGGTGGGCCCGGCCGTGATCGCCGGGTCGCTGGACGTGGTCGGCAACGCGTTCTTCGTCGCGGCCGCCCAGACCGGTCGCCTGGACGTCGCGGCCGTCACGTCATCGCTCTACCCGATCACGACCGTCATCCTCGCGCGCCTCCTCCTCGGAGAGCGCTTCGCCCGTGTCCACGTCGCAGGGATCGTCGTCGCCGCGGCATCGATCGCCTGCATCAGTGCCGGCTGAGCCGGCGAGGAGGTCCGCCATGTCCGTCGCCCAGGCACCCGGTCACGCGATCGAGCAGGTCTGGATGGTCGAGGCGACGTACGCGCCCGACGCCACCGAGACGCGCGTCCCGTTCCGCGCCGAGCACCTCGCCCGGGCGGCCCGCCTGAAGCGCGAGGGCATGATCATCGAAGTGGGCGCGTACGCGGACGTGTCCACGTCGCTCATCATGCTGCGCGCCGCATCCGAGGAGGCAGCCCTCGCGATCGTGCGCGAGGACCCGTACGTCCGCGAGGGGGTCTGGGTGGAGCTGCGGGCACGGCCGTTCGGGCGGGTCGCCGTCACCGGTCCGGACGTCCCGGCCGGCTGACCGGGCGACGGTCCCCGGATGCGTCCGACCGTCAGGACGCGCGGCGGCTCAGCTCGCCCGCGATCCTGCCGGCCGGCGCGGCGACCTTCGTCATGATGGCTCGGAAGGCACCGCCCTCCGCGCGGTCGCGCTCGATAAGCAGGGAGATGTCCGGCGCCTCGACCGGCCGTGACAACAGGTAGCCCTGGGCGAGGTCGCACCCGATCTCGCGGACGATCCGCAGCTGCTCCTCCGTCTCGACGCCCTCGGCGATCGTCGTGAGGCGCAGCGCGCCGGCCATCCCGACGATCGCCCGGAGGAGCGCGCTCCGCTTCGGTGACGTGGGCAGGTCGGTGACGAACGCGCGGTCGATCTTCAGGATGTCGACCGGCAGCCGCTCGAGGTAGCCCAGCGACGAGTACCCGGTCCCGAAGTCGTCGATCGCGAGCCGGATCCCCAGGTCTCGCAGCCGGCCGAGCTGATCGATCGCCACGGGCCCGTCCTCGACGAGCGAGCTCTCGGTGATCTCGAGGACCAGCCTGCGCGGATCGAACCCCGTCTGTCGGAGCTCGCGCCCGATCGTGTCGATGATCATGGGGTCCAGCAGCTGGCGCGCCGACAGGTTCACCGCCAGCTCGACGGGGACGCTACCCTCCCCCCATCGCGATGCGGCCATGCAGGCGGACCGGAAGACCTGCAATCCGATCGGCCGGATGAGACCGGTCTCCTCGGCGACCGCGATGAACCCCGCGGGCGGGACGAGCCCCACGTCCGGCCGCAGCCAGCGTGCGAGCGCCTCGGCCGCGACGATCCGGCCCGATGCGAGCGACACGATCGGCTGGAAGTGGACGGTGAACTCTTCCTTCTCGACCGCCTCGCGGAGCGCGCTCTCCAGGTCGAGACGCGTCACGGCGGCGAGGCGCATCGCAGGCTCGTACGTCGAGACGCGACCCTTGCCGCGCTGCTTCGACTCGTACATCGCGACGTCGGCGTTCCGGATGAGCTCGTCCGCCGTGGCCGAACGGTCCGTGCGGAGGTCCTCGGCCTCGAGCATCCCGGTCGTCGCGGTCGCCGGCGACGCGATGCCGACGCTGACGCCCACCCGCACGTGCCGGCCCTCCACGTCGATCGGCGGTGCGATCATCGCCTGGATCCGCTCTGCCACGGCCCGCGCCGCCTCCGCCGTCGCATGGTCCTCGAGGAGGACCGCGAACTCGTCGCCACCGAGGCGCGCGGCCGTGTCGCCGGCTCGGACCGCCCACGTGAGCCGCTCGGCGACGACGCGGAGGACGCGGTCCCCGGCGTCGTGGCCCAGGCTGTCGTTGATCCGCTTGAAGCCGTCGAGATCCAGGTAGAGGACCTGGATGGGCTGGCCGGTCCGCGCGGACCGCCCGAGCGCCTGCTCGATCCGGTCGATGAAGTGGGCGCGATTCGGCAGGCCCGTTAGCTGGTCCTGGAAGGCCTGGCGGCGCAGGTCGGATTCGAACACCTTGCGGTCGCCGATGTCGCGGATGGTCAGCACCACTCCGCCCACCGTCGGGTCTTCTCGCAGGTCGACGGCCGCGGCCTCTACGTCGACCCATTCGTCGTTCCGCCGGAGCATCCGGAACTCGAACACCGACGACGCGGGGCGGCCGTGGCGCGGCGCGCCCACGACGATGCGCGCGACCCGGGAGCGGTCGTCCGAATGCACGCGGTCGAGGAACGAGGCGCCCACAGACTCCGCCGGGGACCAGCCCGTGAGGCGCTCCAGCGACGGCGTGGCGCTCGCGATGCGGCCGGACGGCGCGACGGTCACGATCACGTCGGTCGCGCTCTCGACGACCGTCCGGAACCGGGCCCCGGCAGCCGCCCGCTGTCGGTCCCGCCGCGTCTCCTCGGCGTCGCGGTGCGTGAGAAGCGCACGAAGGGCCGCGAGCGCCGTGATCGTCACGCCTCCCGCGACGAGCGCGAGCGTCGATGTGCTCACGTGGGCGGCCTCGGTGAGGAGGATCGCCGTGAAGGCGACGGCGGCGACGGCGGGCGGAAGGAGGCCCACGAGGCCTCGGACGCGGTCGTCGGGCTCGGTGTCCCACGACGATCCCCGCCCGGCGGTCACCTGGACGACGGCGGCCCAGCAGATGATCGCTGCCCCCATCGGGTACCCGACCTGGGCGGCGGCGAGCGTCGTCCCCTGCGCGGCGGCGGACGCGAGCGCGAGATCACCCAGCAGCAGCGTCGCGAACCCGAGTCCGAGCAGCGCGTACGGCTCCCGCCGAAGACCGCCCGGCCACCGGAGGCCCGTGAGGATGAGGGCGGCCACGACGAGAGCGTCGCCCGCCGGCGTCAGGAACGCGACGAGCCGGCCGACCGTGGTCGCGTCGGCCATGTCCCACGGACGAACGACGAAGTAGATCGCGATCAGGGCCGCGACGAACACGCTGGCTGCGTCGAGGATGTAGCGCAGCCGCTCGGTGGTGCCGGTGGGTGTCTCGGAGATGCGCGCCACGCCCACCGCGGCGAGCGGGAAGAAGGCGAGAGAGACCGCGGCGGCCAGGATGTCGATCGGCGTCGAGATCGTCGCCGTTGTCCGGGCGCTCCACCAGAGGAGGTCGCCGACGGCCGATGCGGCCATCGCCACGGCGATGAGCCGCCACGCCTGCGCGACGCGTGCGGGGCCGGTCCAGCGGCCCGCGGTACGCCACGCGAGCGTGGCCGAGCCGAGGCCGACCGCGAGCAGCAGGAGCGGCGCGGCCGCCGGGCGACCGGATCCATCGCCGCGGCCGACGGCGACGACGAGCGCGTACGCGAACGCGGCGGCCGTGACCGCGGCAGCCCCAGCGATCCCCGGCTCGATCCTCCGGCCGCGGGGCGGCGCAGGGCCGCGAGCCGCGTCGCCCATGAGGGGCGCCGCGGGCGCGCGAGGCGCCTGTCGTCGGCGGATCGTGGTGGCGATCTCCGTCTCCTTCCGGTCGCATGACACCCGCCGGTCGCGGGCCCGGCTCGTCCGCCTGGTGCGTGGACGCGCCGCTTCTGACTTGAAGACTCGCGCACCGCGGCGCGACGTGACATGGCGTCGAGGTCATGCCCCGGCCGTACCATGGTCCCGGTCCTGTCCGGAGTGCACCTGTGGGAGGCGACATGCGCGACAAGCTGACGCCGAAGATCATCCTCGAGGGGACCCGCCTCACGCGGAAGACCGACCTTGCCTTCGCGCTGAACGAGCACCCTCGGATCGTCGGCCCTCGCCGGTACCGGTACCACTCGCCGCTCGTGTCGGCCGAGTGGTGCGGGTTCACGCCGCTCCCGTGGGGCCGCGGGCTCGTGAACTTCGCGCCGGACGAGGAGGCCCGCGCGATGGAGACGTTCGCGACCTGGGCGCGGCTCTTCGAGCTCCTCCCGCACTACTCGTGGATCGCGGACCGCTTCCACGTGTCGAGCCGCGTCTGGCATCGCGACCACGAGGGCCGCGAGATCGACCTGTCCTGGCTGGAGGCGCGCCTGCTCCCGCTCGGGTTCCACGTCGTCCTGTGCGTGCGACGACCGGAGACCTTCGAGGCCGCCCGGCGGGAGCGCCTCCGCGTGTCGGGCAACCCCGGCCAGTACGCCGACCTCGACGCGTTCGTGGCCGAGCAGGAGCGCTTCCGCTCCGCCTGCGCCGAGAGCGCGCTGCCGCTGCTCGAGCTCGACATGACGAGCGCCACGCTCGCGGAGGCGTGTGACAGCGTGGCCGACTGGATGACGGAGACAGGCGGCCTCTGGGCTCCCTGACCGCCCGCGGGCGACTCCGCGCTCGCGCGCCGGACAGCTCCTCGCCGTCCGCACCCTCTGGCGTGGGACCTGCGTCCCATCGCCTCCGGACCATCGGCTGAAACCTTCGAGCGCGTCGACGCCTCACTGGTGGCATCACCCGGACCCTGCCCCCACCGGCGACAAGCCCGTCGCTCGACCCGGCCGGCGTCCCGCTTGTCCGGAGGTCGCATGGAGGACACACCGCGCACGCCGCGCCGCGCGCCGCGCATCTCGTTGACGCGCCGCGATCTTGCCGGCGTCGCGATCCTCGTCTCGTTCCTCGGTCTTGCCGTCCTCGCCGTCTCGGGCGGCTGGTCGGCCGCCGTCGACGCCAGGACCGCCGACATGCGCCTCTGGCTCGGCAGCCGCGCTGCCGGCATCGTCGCGTTCCTGCTCGTCACCGCCCTCGCCGTCTTCGGGCTCCTCCTTTCCCACCCGGTGAACAAGGTCGACTGGAAAGCCTCGAAGCACCTGTTCCCATGGCACAAGCACCTCGCGTTCTTCACGCTCGCGTTCATCGCGGCCCATGTCATCGCCATCGTCCTCGACCCGTACGCGGGCGTCGGGATCCTCGGCTGGCTCGTGCCCGGGCTCTCCACGTACCGTACGGTCCCCGTCGCACTCGGGACGCTCGCGCTCTTCGCCCTCCTCCTCACGGGCGTGACGGCGCGCTTCACGAACCTGCTCGGGCCGGGCAGGTGGCTCTCGATCCATCGGGTCGCGCTCGTCGCGTTCGCCCTCGCCTGGGTGCACGGCGTGCTGTCCGGCACCGACACGCGCGCGGTGCTCCCCATCTACGCGGTCTCCGGGGCCCTGGTGGTCCTCATCGCCGCGTCCCGCTACTGGCGCCCGCTCGCGCGGTCCCGTGGGACCGACGACGCGGCCGCCGACCGGCGCCTCGCGCCGCGAGTCCGTTTCCAGATCTGGAGGTGACATCGTGACCGAACGAACGATCCGACTGGCCGTCCGCCGCATCTCCGTCGCCGTGGCGGCGATCGCGATCCTCGGCGTCGGCGGCCTCGCCCTCGCGTCCACGAGCGCGCCGGCCGCACCCGCGTCCGCCGCGACCGGCGGGAACAGCCGCGTCGACACGCGGGAGCACGCGGAGGCGGCACTCGAGGCAGAGCTCGAGACGACGCCGTCCGACGACGACGACGGAACGGTGGCGTCGCTCGCCGGCGAGATCGAGGCGACCCGCGCCGCGCTTGCCGCCTCGCTGGCTCCCGCCAGCGCCGCGCCCGCCCTCGCCGCGCCCGTCGCCGCCGTGCCCGCCCTCG
>CAIYQJ010000293.1 GCA_903928275.1 uncultured Chloroflexota bacterium | reverse complement strand
CATGTCCTATGTCGTGGACTTCATCACCGTCTCGACCACCGGCCTGGAGTCGTCACCGGTGGCGCCCGCGCTCGCCGGTCTGCGCGCGAACGAGGCCCGCTACTTCAAGAACAAGTACGACCACGACTTCATGGTGGAACCGGCGAGCGATGCCACGGAGACCATCGACTGGGTGCACAGGATCCTCAAGGAGGAGCGCGACCTCGTCATCTCGTCTCCACCGCTCGAGGCCACAGCCTTCCGGGTCGAGAACACCCGCTGGGCCTACGTCTTCTACGAGAGCGGCCTGTCGATCAACGTGCTGTACACGCTCGACGACGCCGGGAAGCGAGCGGTCGGGTTCAAGCTCTCCGACGGGATGGAGGTCCCCGCCGAGCTCGCCTCGCGGTTCAAGTTCGCACGCCAGAAGTCCAAGCTGGCGGGAACCATCCGCGGCTCGTTCTTCGTGATCAAGGGCGAGTACTGATCGCGACCCGGGCGGGAGGCCGGCCTCCGGGATCCACGCTCGGCCAGGACGACCGACCAGCCAGGCATGGAGGGCGCGAACGCGGCCGGCGCGCCTACGTCCCGCGACCGGCCGGTGCGGGCACGCCGATCCGGCGGAACCGGATGCCGTCGCGCAGGTCCTCGCAGGTCGTCGTCGAGGGCTCCCGGAGCGTGCGCATGACGGCGAACCCGTCGCCGACGCAGCCACCGAGGTGGACGGCGAGCGGCACGATCAGGTAGCCGCCCCACGGGCCGAAGCAGGCGAGGAACCCGAGCACGGAGATCGTCACCGCGGGGGTAGCAGCGACCACCAGGTACTGGCTGCGGGCGAACCGGTGCCCGGCGGCCGTGGTGTACAGCGCGGGGACGACGTGGCCGACCAGCGTCGCGCCGAACGTGGGCCGCGCACCGAAGCCGCGCATGGCCAGGCCGTGGATCGCCTCGTGCACGACCAGCAGCAGCACCGTGAGGGCGAGCACCAGGAGGAGGTCGACCAGCCCGACCTGGAAGGTGCCTGATGCGGAGCCCGACCGGAGCATCACCGGCTGCGTGAACAGGACAAGGCCGGCGACGGTGACGAGGATGGCGGCGGCGTTCCAGGTGATCGCGGACCAGGCGCCCGGCCGCCACTCGATGACCCCTGGTCCAGACTCCTGGTCCCGCACCGGGACGCTTTCGGGGTCTCGCTTGGGTCCGATCATGCAGCGACGGTACCCGCCGGACGCCGCCGCGCCACCGGCCGGACGGCCCCATGCACCCGGGCGCGCCCTGGCACGCGTGCACGCGACCCCTGATCCAGCGTCCGACGGACGCCGACCCTGCTGAGTCGAGAGCGCGGCTGGCGGAGGCCATGCCGGTCGTCCCGTTGATCCACGGAGCGGCCCGCATCCGGCCCCCGTGCGCCCTTCAGGTAGGGATGAAAGTCGCCGTTCGAGCGCGCCTTCCGCCCACCGAGTCCCCGAGGCGGGACCCGCGAGGCTCCGGGAGCCGGACCAGATCGGTGGTGCAAAGCCGGTCCGGGTTCCCACCCGACTCGGAGGTCGAGTGGCGGTCACGGACGCGGAGGACCCGTCCGAGCTCGTCGGCAACGCTCCCGGTGGGCGATCTCCCCGGGGACGGTGACGAGGCGCACGATGTCGAAGGCCGCGGACGGGGAAGCGACGCCGTGGCCTGACAGGCTCCGGGGAGACGCAGGCCGATCCCCGATCCCCGTGGGCGGCTACGTCGCGGCGGGAGCCGCCTCCCGGTCGGCCGGGGTGAGCTCGATCCGCTGCGTGAGCGCGAGCCGCCCCGGCCAGCGCCAGGGCCCGGCGCTCTCAAGCCGGATGAATGGGCCCGCCACGCTGTCGAGCGGATCGGGCCGGTGGCGGTGGAAGGGCACGACGCCCGGCCGGATGTCCCAGATCAGGGCTCGACCGCCGGGTCGCAGCACGCGGCCGATCTCGGCCAGACCGGCCGTCGCGTCGGCCCAGTGGTGCATCGACAGGGTGCTGACGACGAGGTCGAACGAGTCGTCAGGGAACGGCAGCGCGGCGACGCCGCCGACCACGAAGGTCGGTCTGCGCTCGGCGGCGACCGACCGCGCGGCGTTGGCCCGGGCCCGCTCGATCATCGACGAGTCGAGGTCGAGCCCGGTCACCTCGAGGTCGTGGTCGCGGGCCAGCCGGTCCGCGAGATGCCCGGGGCCGCAGCCCACGTCGAGGACCCGCCCGCCAATCGGGGCCGCCGCGGCGACGTCGGCCGCCACCGATCGGTAGAACGGGCCGAGAAGGACCCGGCTGAGCGAGTCATAGGCGGCGGCGTCGCCCATGACGATCCCGCCAGGCGTCTCGAGCCCCGCTTGGCCCTGGGTGTGCCGGACGACCGCGACGGCCGCCAACGCGCCGCCGAGCACGATCGCCACCGTGCGGATCCGGGGCATGTCTCCCTCCTGTCAGCGTGAATCTCCGACAGCCCACGGGCCGAGCGGCCGGCCCGCCTGCGCATCTCCTACGCGGGCCGTGGCACCAGGCCGAGCTGCCCGAGCACCCCGAGCGTGTCGAACTGCTCCCACTGGTCCTCGATCCGCCCGCCGGGACCCGCGCTCGCGAAGCCGGTCGCAAGGAGGGTATCGAGTCGATGCAGCCCGTGGCGGTCGTAGACGGCTCCGCAGTTGTCACGCACGAGGACGCGGCTCTCGTCGTGCACCATCCGCGCCTCGCTGTTCCGGCAGCATCGGCTCCGCCGTCCGTGGGCCGACCTCCGCCGACGGTGGCCGGTTCCCTGGTCGGCCGGAGCCCTTCGGCCATCGACGGGGTAGGCTGCGGTCATGAGCACCCGACGCACCCCCACCCTCGCGCCACGCCTGCGACGCCTCTTCCCGCCCGGGCATGTCGCCGTCCTGCGGCTGTACGGACCGATCGGGGGCGGCGCCCGGACGGCTGACTGGATCGAGCTCGTCCGTCGCCTCCGCGAGTCAGGGCGCGTGCCGGCCGTCGTGCTCGACATCGACTCGCCGGGCGGCTCGGCGACCGCCTCCGACGACATGTTCCTGGCCCTCGAGCGGCTCGCCGCGAAGAAGCCGCTCGTCGCGGCGATCCGCGGGACCGGAGCGTCCGGCTCGTATCTCGCGGCCATGGCCGCCCGAACGCTCGTCGCCCAGCCCAACGCGATCGTGGGCTCGATCGGCGTCATCTCGGCCGGTCCCCGCCTCCCGCGGCTCCTCGACCGGCTGGGCGTCAGCGTCACCGAGAGCCGCGCCGGTCGGCTCAAGGGGATGGGCGCGCCGTGGCGGGATGAGACCGACGAGGAGCGCGTGAAGGAGCAGGGGATCGTCGACGCGTTCTACGCGGCCTTCGTCGGCCGTGTCGCGAAGGGTCGCCACCTGACCCAGGAGCGGGTCCGGGAACTCGCGACGGGCGAGGTCTGGCTGGGCGAGCAGGCGATGGCGCTGGGGCTGGTCGACGAGATCGGCGACCTCGAGCGTGCGGTCGAGCTGGCCGCCACGGCGGCCGGCGTGCCGGCCCGCTCGGCGCCCGTCCGGCTGCGTCGGCCCTTCCTCGAGCGGATCGTCGGACGCTTCGGCACCAGCCTCGCGATGGCCGTCGCCGACGAGATCGAGGCCCGACTGGAGACCCGCCTCCGGACGTGACGGCTCTCGAGGGCCCGCGCTCCCTCGACCCGAGCACGTGGCAGAGGCTCGGCGCGTGACCGCGGCTCGGCGCGTGACCGCCTGCGGTCGCCGCGCCGCTGGACTCTGCGCGCCACGTGCACGCTGATGATCACGGTCGGCGGCCGGGGGCCGGGTCGGGTAACCGCGGAGAAGCTCGCCGTCGCGGGTCATCGGGTCGCCCGCGGGCCGAGCTCCCCGGCTCGAGGGCCGGCGCCGCGGCCGGCCGCGATGCCCAGGGTTCTTCGCGCGGGCCCCGATCTCAGCCGTACCCGCCCCGTCCCTGGAGACCCTTGAGGCACGCGATCTCGCCGTTGATGGAGTCGCAGTGGGCCACGAGGAGGCGGGCCGCCGCCCAGCCCCGTGTCCGACCCCCCTGCCCCAGGGCGGCGAGATCCAGGGCGCGGTCGAGGTCGTCGTCCGCCAGGGATCCGAGCCAGGCGTCCGAGGATGCCCAGGTGGCATGCGCGTAGGCCATGAGGACGTCGAGGTCCACGCGCAGGCGGCGCGTCCAGGCCGGGTAGTCGCCCCAGCCGGGTCCGGGCATCGGCATCGGCTCGCTGAGCCCGGTCCGCCCTGCCCAGGTGGACGCGAGGAGCGGGGCGCCGCCCTGGAAGATGGCATGGACGAGCACGTCCTCTGCGACGACGACGTGCGCGAGGGTGGCGCCGATCGGGTTGGCGGTTCCCGGCGGGATCCATCCGAGCTCGGCCTCGCCGAGCCCGGCGACGGTCCTCTCCAGGGCGGCGTGCGCGTCGCGGAGCTGGTCGCGCAACAGGGTGGAAGCGTCCATGGATCACCTGCGAGCGGGTCTCGGTCATCGGCAACGATAGCGCCGGCGGCAGCGCGCGGCGTCCGTGTGAACGGACAGGGGTGGTGATAGCTGGTCGGTGGATGGCGCTGCCGTCGCTCGACGGCCGCAGCGAACTCACGTATCCGCGCCGGATCTCGACACCTCCGGATCGGACCGGAGGGGATCCGGCGACCGGCCCGCAGGTGGACCCATCGGCCCTTACGCGCCGGCGCGGGACGGCGCAGCATCTCGACGTGACGA
Source organism: uncultured Chloroflexota bacterium (assembly GCA_903928275.1). Lineage (GTDB taxonomy): Bacteria > Chloroflexota > Limnocylindria > Limnocylindrales > CSP1-4 > CAIYQJ01. Next base: position 7,433 of record CAIYQJ010000293.1, on the reverse strand, counting down.
TGATCAGCGGGCAGACCGACCTTGCTCTCCGAACGTTGCGCGCCCTCTCGGGCAGCGCGGCGGGGGTGACCGTCGGACGCCTCGCGGTCACGCTCGAGACCACGCCGGACCGCCTCCTCGAGCTCATGGCGCCGCTGACGTACGCGGGGTGGGTGGAGCGCGACACAGCGAAGCCGGACGCGTTCCGGTACACCCGGCCCAGGCCCGCGCCCACCGTGCACGACGTGGCGGACGCGGTCGAGGGAGCCGGCGCGATCGACGACTGCGTCCTGCGGCCGGGCGTCGCGTGCGCCGCACTCGCGAGCGCGGCGGTCTGCGTCGACCACCACGCGTGGCAGCGGCAGCTCAACGCGAGCGCGCTCGTCGCGGTCCCGCTCACCGCGGCCGTCCGCGCCCGTTCGTGGCGCGAGGCGAACCCGCAAGGTGCCGGCCCGCGGCAGTCTCGGCCGTCTCCTTCCGCACCCCTGGAGGCCGCGGGCGACGGAGCGCCCGGGAGCGCGCGTGACGGCAACGTGCCGTCCGAGAGCGCGGGCCTTCACGGCGGCGCGGCAGGCCCGGGCGGCTCGGCAGGCGCGGCAGGCACGGCAGGCACGGGCGTCGCGGTCGGTCCGGTGGCCACGGGCGGCGCGCCATGATCACCCGCCGCCGGTTCCTCATCGGCACGGGGGCGATCGCCGCGACATCGGCCGCCCTGGCGGCCTGCGGATCGAGCACCCCGCTCCCCTCGCTGGTCACGCGGACCGCGTCTCCGGTCCCGCCGACGCCGTCACCGGTGCCCTCGCCGACTCCGTCGCCGTCCGCTTCGCCGTCTCCGTCGCCGAGCCTCGCGGCGCTCGGTGCGCCCGTCCGCCGCGCCGACTACCCCGTCCTCCGCGAGAGCCGACGGCGCGGCACCTCGGGGTGGGACCTCGGGTACCTCGGCTCCGCCGCCGCCGAGGGCTACCTCTCGCGGGCGTCGGTGGGGCCGGGCGAGCCATTCACCCTCCACGTGGGCTCCGACGTCGGACCGGTCGACGTGGCGTGGTACCGCCTCGGCTGGTACGACGGGATGGGGGCGCGCCTCGTCCGCCGCGATCGCGGCGTTCGCTCGGCGCCGCCGGTACGTCCGCCGGCGGAGCCGGCCCGGGGCCTCGTCGAGGCGGGCTGGGACCCGGCGCTCGAGCTGACGGCCGGCGAGGACTGGACGAGCGGGGCCTACGTCGCGGTCCTGCATCCGGCCCAGGGGGCTCCGGGGCATGTGCCGTTCATCGTCCGTCCCCCCGCCGCAGCCGCGCAGCCGGAGGGTCCGGCACCGATCCTCTTCGTGAGCGCCGCCGCCACCTGGCAGGCCTACAACGGCTGGGGTGCGATGAGCCTGTACGACTACAACTCGTCGGGGATCGACATGCCGCATGGGACGACACGGGCCCTCGCGGTGAGCTTCGACCGGCCGCACCTCCGGGACCAGGGGACCGGTCTCGCGTACGGCTGGGAGATCCAGTTCGTCCGCTGGCAGGAGCGCATGCGCCGGGACGTCGAGTACATCGCCGACGTCGACCTCGAGCTCCACCCCGAGCTCGTCGCCGGTCGTCGCCTCCTCGTCTTCGCCGGCCACCACGAATACTGGTCGCGCGGCATGCGCGACACGCTCGAGGGCGCGATCGCCGCCGGCACGAACGTCGCCTTCCTCTCGGCGAACGAGCTGTACTGGCAGGTCCGCTTCGAACCGTCCTCGCTCGGGCCCGCGCGGCGCGTCGTCTGCTACAAGACCGCGAAGCTGGATCCCATGTCCCTCGTGGAACCGCGCCTGACGAGCTGCCTCTGGCGTGCGTCCCCCGTCGCCGAGGCGGAGGCGTCGGTCGTCGGCCAGATGTACGCCCACGTGGTGACGCGCCCGGCCGACTGGCGCGTGGCCAACGCCGGCCACTGGCTGTACGGGGGCACCGGCATGCGTGACGGCGATCGGATCGTCAACCTCGTCGGCCAGGAGTACGACACGTTCTACCCGCAGCTCGCCCCGCCGGATACGCTCGTCCTCGCGCGGAGCCCGGTGCGACCCAACTGCGTGGACCCGCTCACGCCGGCCCTGCACACCGCGACGATGTACGTCGCCCCGTCGGGCGCGACCGTGTTCGCGGCCGGCACGTTCCAGTGGTCGTGGGCGCTCGACAGCTTCGGCTCTCGCACCTATGTCGGGATCCGCACCCCGCTCGACAGGCGCGTGTCGATCATGACCGCGAACCTCCTCAATCGGCTCGGGGACGGACCGGCCTGACCCGGGCGGTGAGGCCCGAGGGGCATCCCGGCGCGCCCCTTCCACGGGCGCGCGACCGGATCCCCGGACGGAGGCGGAGACGAGGAGCCCGGACGGCCCGCTGGACGAGTCCGGGTGCCCCGATCAGGCCGGCATGGCGGGCGCGGCACCCTCGGCGGCAGCGGTCGGCGGCACGGACGGCGCGACGGCCGCCGACCCGCCGGCTCCGAGCTCGATGCCGATGTCGCCGAGCCAGCGCCGGACGTTCCGGTAGATCGACGGAGCGCCGAGCGGGACGTCCGCGTCGAGCTTCCACTCGGTCGGGTGCAGGATGAACGGCTCGGTCTGCGGGCCGCCGAGACCGCCGTGGGACCCGATCAGCTCCTCGTAGGCGGCGACCTCGCCGAGCTCGGGGTCGTACTGGCTGATGAGGAGCAGGTCCGGCGCGTGGGTCATCGCGTCCTCGCGCTTCATGCTCATGATCGTGTGGGGGCCGAACAGGGTCGTGGGGTCCTCGCCCTCGACACGGTCCTGGTCGAGGTACCGGACGCCCTTCGGGCCGAAGACGACGGCGCCCTTCTCGCTCGAGCGCACCATGAGCATCGCCACGCCCGGATGGGCGGCGAGCGTCGAGACAAGCCCCGGGTGGAGCGTCTCGAGCTCCTCGACCGTCAGCCGGTGGTCGTGCCCCGTGAACCAGACCAGGCCGAGGTTGCCCGAGCCCACGACCGCGATCGCCGACGGGTCGGCGGGCGGCGGGACCTCCTCCGCGTCGAGGTCGACGACGCCGTCCTTCGTCGAGCCGGCGAGGGCCGCGCGGGCGACGCTGGGTCCGATGCCCCGGCTCCGGGTGATCTCCGAGAGGAACGAGTTGACGAAGGTCGAGCCCTCTGCCTGCGTCGTCGCCTGGAAGAGCTGCGCGCGGCCGGACATGAGGTCGCAGACCACCTCGCCGAGGCTCTTGCCGTAGCGCTGCTTGAACGTGGCGCCGAGGCTCTGTCCGTGATCGGAGAGCACGATGAAGTGGTAGGGGCGCGGGGCGTCCTCGGCTGCCTTCCGGAGCGTCGCGAGGGCGCGGTCGATCCCGTCGAGGGCCTCGAACGATTCCACGCGCTCCGGGCCGCAGTGGTGCGCGAGCTCGTCGTAGTCGGTGAAGTCCGCGTAGATGACGTTCGTGCCGCGGTACATCTCCTCGATGACGAGCGACGTGTTGACGTCGCGGAGGAGGACGTTGCTCGCTGCGCGCATGCCGGCGTACTTCATCCCGCGGTGCATCTGGGGCCGGATGCCGGATCGCCGCGTCCGGCGCGCCTGGAAGAGCTCCTTGAGGAACTCGCCCAGGAAGAGCGTGATCGAGCGCAGGTACCCGGTCGGGCTGAGGAAGAAGCCGAGGAACGCCTGGCTCTCCCCGATCCCCTGTGACTCGTCCTTGATCGCCGCGGTCGTCAGGTAGGAGCGGGTCGCGTCCCCGGTCATGAGGTTGCAGATCGACGCGCCGTGGTTCGAGAGCAGGCCCTCGCCGTTCGAGATGCGCCGGACGATCTCGCCGGCGTCCACCGGGTTGCTCGAGACCATGAGGTGTTGCCGGTCGCGCTCGTACCATCGGAAGGCGGGGATGCCGTCGTTGTTGCCGTGGAGGATGCCGGCCTGGCTCGCAGAGGTCATCGACGGGAGGATCGCCTCCCAGCGCGAGAGCGTGTGGCTGCCGTCGCGGATCCAGCTCGCCATCGTGTTCACCGAGCCGGCCCGGACGCGCCCCGCGAGGATCGGGTAGGCCAGGCCGTCGATCTGGATCATGACGAGGCCGGGCGCATCCGACTTCGGCGCCGCCCGTCGGAGGAGCATGTTCTGGACGAGGAGGCCGTAGAAGGAGCCGCCGGTGTCGACGCCGAGGATCGCGGTGATGACGGTGTTGATGATCGCGTAGATGAACGAGCCGATGAGCGCGGAGAGCAGGCCGCCGACGTGGACCCCGGGCACGACGTTCGCCGACACCATGAACACGAGCACCTGGAGGACGAGGACGGCGATCCCGGTGAGGATGAGCGAGCGAGCCAGGACGAGCGCGAGGATGAAGGGCCGGACGATCGCGTTGAGCAGCGCCATGACGATGACGACGACGATCCCGTCGGCGAAATGGTCGATCGTGATGCTCGGCAGGAGCCACGCGGTGGCGTAGAACGCGATCGCCGAGACGACCAGGGTGATGAGCAGGCGCTTCACGAGCGCCCATTTCCCTCCGCGCCATTCCCACAGGATCCGGAGCTGCAGCCGGTAGAAGCCCAGCATCTTGCGGATCGTGCCCATCGGGCCCTCCCTCGAACCTGATCGTCGGTGCGTCAGTGGCGGCGCTCGTGACTCCGGGCCGGCGCGCCGGATGAGAGTAGCGGTCAGTCTCCCCGCTTGCGCAACGGGCGAGCGGTACGGGCGGATCGCCCGCGTCATGCGGCCCCGGTCGGGTCGCCCGACCGGGGCCGCTGCGTGCGTCACCGGCCCGCGGCCGGCGTGACTAGAACCGACGGCGACCGGGCGTGACGGCGGCCGCGACGACGGCTGTCTTCGCGACCGGCGACGGGCCGGGGCTGACCGCGGCGCCGACGACGGCGGCCTTGGCGATGGGGCTGGGGCCGGGCGTGACGGCGGCAGCGACGACAGCGGTCTTCGCGACCGGGCCGCCGATGACGCCGACGGCCGCCACGCGAGCGGGATGGAGGGGCATGTCAGTCTCCCTGAGCTTCGCGTGCCATGTCGGCCTCGACGGCGGCGGCGATGGCCTGGATCGGGATCCGCCCGTTCGCGATGAGCTGGCCGCCCGCCCGGCGCATGGCCGAGGCGAAGGGGGCCGCCCAGACGTTCTCGTAGACGAGCGCCGCGGCGATGCTGCCCGGATCCATCGCTGCCGCGAGGTGGAGGACATCCTCCTCCGCGAGCGTCTGGGCGAGCTGCTCCTCGATCCCTTCGAGCTCGCCGAGCTCGGGCAGGTCTGAAAGCTCCTGCGCCATGACCGTGCCGTCCTCGGCCTTCTGGAGGATGAGGACGTCCATGATCCGGATGATCCCGGCGTCGTGGAGCTTCACGAGCTCCATCACGCCCTCACCGGTGAAGTACTGCTGCCCTGCCGGGAACTCGACGACGAGGAAGTCGACGGGCCCCAGCTCGTCGAGTGTCCGTTCTGTCATTGCCTCTCCCTCTGGGTGGCTGGATTCGGGCCGGTCACCCGCGGTCGTCCTCGAGGTGGCCGGGCCCGTACCGCGTGTCGATCCTGCGCTCGGCCGCGAGGATGCTCCCATCCGGGCGCCAGCACATCCTCCATTCGGGATGACGAGCGGGGACACCGGCCGCCCGATCGCACCTTGCACCGGCGAGCAGCGGCGCGACGCGAGGCCCACGGCGTGGGCTGGCTGCACGCGTGCGACCGCCGCGAGTGGGCCGCCACCCATCGCCAATGTAGAAGCCGGCCCGTCGGCCATCTTCTACATTGGATCGCGGTTCCGGAGATCCTCCCGTCATGCCGCGCGGAGACCGCCCTCCCGCGGCCACCGGGCCGATCGCGCTCAGTACCGCTTCGCCTCGGCCTCGTCGACGATCCAGACCTGCGGCGCGCCGTCGACGCCGCCGCGCTGCATCGCCTCCGGGAGCGACGGGTCCTGGGTGAACGCCTGCGCGCCCTCGAGGGTCGCGAAGTCGTTGACGATGACGATCGTGTTCGGGTCCGCCACCGCGCGGTTGATCGAGTGGCCGGTCGCTCCGTGCTTCCGACGGACGGCCTCGTGCTCGGTGAACACCGGGTACCACCGGTCGTAGTCGACAACGTGGTGCTGGACGATCGCCTTGGCCATGATGGGACGCCATCCTCTCCGATCTGACTGGGCCTTGTGGCCGGTCGTTAGGGCGCGAACTATATGGTATGGCGCCGTATTGTCAAGCCCCTTATGATGTGCGCATGACGACGTCGAAGATCCGGATGCCGGACGACTTCTACGACCAGACGCCGGACGCGAACGTGCTCGCGACCGAGGCGGTGATGAACACCATGCGGGCGGCCGACATGCTCTTCGAGCAGATCGGGCACCTCCTCCGACCGCTCCACGTGAGCGCGGCGGGCGGCCTTGTTCTCGGGCTGCTCCGCGACAACGGCCCGCTGTCCCCGTCCGACCTGGGCGACCGACTCATCGTCACGCGCTCCACGGTGACCGGCCTGGTCGACTCGCTCGAACGCAGAGGCTTCGTCGGCCGCTCCGCCCATCCCGCCGACCGGCGGAGCCTCCTCGTCGAGATCACTCCGGCCGGGCTCCACGTGGTCCGGGAGGTCCGGACGCTCATCCATCGCAACGAGAAGGCGTGGATGAGCGCACTCTCCGACGATGAGCTGCATACCTATATCGCGCAGCTCCACCGGCTCCAGGACAGCGTGGCTTCTGCGTCCGAGGTTGCCGGCTGACGGACGTCCGGGCCCCGGAGCGGGCCGGCGAGATGCCGCGACCGCCGGCTCCGACGGATCGGAGACGGCGGTCTGGCGCGTCCTGATGACGTGGCGCCCGCGACGGGCCCGGCTAGGGTCGAGTCGCGTCGCGCCCCTCGTTCTCGGGCGCGAAGCTCCCCGGAACGTCGTCCGCCGCCGTCAGGGGGATCGTCCGCTCGCCGCCGGCGAAGTCCCCGTGAAGACCCGCCTCCAGCTTCTCCTCCTCCGTGAGGGGCACGGTGCGCTCGCCGCCGGCGAAGTCGCCCTCGAGCAGCTCCTCCTGCTGCTCCTCCGACGTGAGGGGTTCGGCCCGCTCGGCCTCGGCGAAGTTGCTCGGCGCGGCCGGGCCGGTCTTCTCGTCCATGAGGCTCTCCTTGTGGCTCACCCTGGGGCGACGTCATCGCTTCCCGGATCTCGCGTGGGCCGAGTGCAGCGTGACCGTCCCGCCTGAGCGGATTCTAGCGCGTGTGCACCGGTGCGGCGAGGCCGTCCGGACTCGAGGGGCACACGAGACCCCGGCCCCGACTCCGGGGGGAGCCGGAAGACATCGCCTACTCGGACGGGGCGCGCGGTGCCCCTTCCACCGTCTCGTCGCAGATCCGCGACATCGTGTCCGCGAGGGTGCAGGTGATCTTGAGGGCCGACGGGAGTATGGCGTTCGTTCCGCCCGCGTTGGAGCCCGGGTCGAACACGAGGTAGCCCAGGGCGCGGAACTTCCCTCCGGACGGGTCGCCCGTG
>CAIYQJ010000292.1 GCA_903928275.1 uncultured Chloroflexota bacterium | reverse complement strand
GCGGAGACGATGCCCGCGCGGCGGAGACGATGCCCGCGCGGCGGAGACGATGCCCGCGCGGCAAGGCGTCCGCGGGCGAGACACACCCGTGGGGCAAGGCGTCCGCGGGCGAGACACACCCGTGGGGCCGCCGGTGACCCCGTGCTACACTCGGCGGCGGTCGCCATGAGCGACCCGCGCCCGCGAGGGCTCGATCACACACGCGCGATCGCCCCGCTCGGGGGCGGTGCCGGCGGGCCTTCGGCCCACGCCGGTCCCCCGATCGCTTCGCGCGGAGGCCGCAACCGCAGGAGGTCACTTCGTGTCCACCGTCTCGATGCGCCAGCTCCTGGAGGCCGGGGTCCACTTCGGCCACCAGACACGGCGCTGGAACCCCAAGATGCGCCCGTTCATCTACGCGGAGCGCAACGGGATCCACATCATCGATCTCGCCCAGACCGCCAAGCTCCTCGACGTGGCGCTCGTCGCCGTCCGCGAGACCACGGCCCGTGGCGAGGCCGTGCTCTTCGTCGGCACGAAGAAGCAGGCCCAGGAGCCGGTCTCGCAGGAGGCGGACCGCTCGGGACAGCCGTACGTCAACCATCGCTGGCTCGGCGGCATGCTGACCAACTTCGTTACGATCAAGAAGCGCCTCGGCCTCCTCGACCAGCTCGAGGCGCGAAAGGCGGCCGGCGATTTCGATCGGATGACGAAGAAGGAGGCCGCGAAGCTCGACGAGGAGCTCCGGAAGCTCCAGCTCACCCTCGGCGGCATCCGGAAGATGCGACGCCTGCCCGGGCTGATCTTCATCATCGACCCGGCGCGCGAGCGGATCGCGGTGACGGAGGCGCGCACCCTCGAGATCCCGATCGTCGGGACGGGCGACACGAACGTCGATCCGGATGACCTGGACTACATCATCCCGGCCAATGACGACGCCATCCGTGCGATCCGACTCCTCGCCACCGTCGTCGCGGACGCCGCGATCGAGGGGGCCCGGGAGCGCTCCGCGCGTTCCGCGTCCGAGGCCGAGATCGAGGCCGTGGAGGCTGTCGAGGAGGTCGAGGCTCCCACCGAGGTCCTCGTCGCCGCGCTCGCGGCCGGCGGCTCCCTCACGTTCGAGCCCGACGCGGAGGAGGACGAGCTGCTCCCGGGCGTCAGGGTGGCCGAGGTCATCGACGCCCCGGCAGCCGACGTGGGCGCCGTGGCGACCGAGCCTGCCTGATCTCCCACAGGTCCACGGACCCACCGGGCCGACCGGCGCCGTCGATCGGCGCCCCACGACCCGACACACCACGCGACAGGAGCGAAGCACCCGATGGCGACGATCAGCGCTGATGCCGTGAAGGACCTCCGCGACCGCACCGGCGCGGGCTTCATGGACTGCAAGCGCGCTTTGGAAGAGACCGATGGCGACGTCGAGAAGGCGGTCGTCAGGCTGCGCGAGCGCGGGCTCGCCGCCGCCGCGAAGAGGGCCGACCGCGACGCGAAGGAAGGACTCGTCGAGAGCTACATCCATCCGGGCAACCGGGTGGGCGTCCTCATCGAGGTCAACTGCGAGACCGACTTCGTGGCGCGGACGGACGACTTCCGCAAGCTGGTCCGCGACCTCGCGGTCCAGGTCGCGGGCCTCGCGCCGCTGTACGTGGACGTGGAGCGGATCCCGGCTGCCGCGGTCGAGGAGAAGCGCGCGCAGCTGCTCGCGGCCGAGGCGCTCAAGAGCAAGCCCGAGGCCATCCGCGGCCAGATCGTGGACGGCCAGCTGAAGAAGTGGTACGGGGAGGTCGCCCTCTACGAGCAGCCGTTCCGCGATACCGACATCACCGTGAAGGCGCTCGTCACGGACGCCATCGCTCGACTCGGCGAGAACATCCGGGTCCGTCGGTTCGCCCGGTTCGCTCTCGGTGAGGAGCTGTGACCGACGACGCTCCCGCCTCGACCGACGGGCCGGGGCCCGGCTACCGCCGCGTCCTCCTCAAGCTCTCCGGCGAGGCGCTCCTCGGGTCGCGCCAGTACGGCGTGGACCCCGAGTTCTGTGCGTTCATCGCGGGCCAGGTGTCCGACGTCCGTGCCGACGGGGTCGAGATGGGGATCGTCGTCGGCGGCGGGAACATCTTCCGCGGGCTCGCCGCGGCCGCGCGGGGGATGGACCGCGCCACCGGCGACTACATCGGGATGCTCGCGACGGTCATGAACGCCCTGGCGCTGCAGGACGCGCTCGAGCGCGCCGGCGTGCCCACCCGGGTGATGAGCGCGATCGGGATGAACGAGGTCGCGGAGCCGTACATCCGGCGACGGGCCGTGCGCCACCTCGAGAAGGGCCGCGTGGTCATCCTCGCGGCCGGGACCGGCAACCCGTACTTCACGACAGACACCGCGGCCGCGCTCCGGGCCGTGGAGATCGGCGCCGAGGTGCTCCTGAAGGCGACGAAGGTGGACGGCGTCTACGATGCCGATCCCCTCATCAAGCCCGACGCGCGGCGGTACGATCGGCTCACCTACGGCGACCTGCTGCGCGACCGCCTCGCCGTGATGGATTCGACGGCGATCTCTCTGTGCATGGATAACGATCTGCCGATCATCGTGTTCGATCTGAACCGGCCGGAGAACATCCGGCGGGTCGTCGCCGGCGAGGTTGTCGGCACCCTCATCTCGGGAGGTGAACCCGCATGAGCAGCCAGGTGCTCGCGACCGTCGAGCCGAAGATGGAGCGGGCGGTCGAGATCATGGAGCGCGACTTCGCGGGCCTGCGCACGGGCCGCGCATCCGTCGGGCTCGTGGAACGGATCGTGGTGGAGTACTACGGGACCCAGACCCCGCTGAACCAGCTCGCGGGGATCAGCGTCCCGGAGCCGCACCAGATCGTCATCCAGCCCTGGGATCGCGGTGTCCTCGGGGCGATCGAGAAGGCCATCCTGCGCAGTGACGTGGGCCTCACGCCGAACGTGGACGGCACCGTGGTCCGGCTCAACATCCCGCAGCTCACCGAGGAGCGTCGGAAGGACATCGTCAAGCAGGTCCACAAGCGGATGGAGGACGCCCGCGTCGAGATCCGGAACCTGCGCCGCGACGCTGCAGACGCGATCAAGAAGGAAGAGCGCGACGGCGTCATCGGCACCGACGAGGCGCACCGCGAGCTCGAGTCCCTCCAGAAGATCACCGACCGGTCCATCGCCGAGGTCGATCGCGTGGGCCACCACAAGGAGCTGGAGGTCCTCGAGGTCTAGTGGGCGGGGCGGCGGACCCCTCGGCCCGGCCCGGCCCGGCGATGCCGCCGGACGGCGCGGCCTCGACCGGCGTCGAGCGCGCACGCCTGGAGCCGGTCTTCGACCCGCTCCCAGCGCACGTGGCCGTCATCATGGACGGCAACCGTCGCTGGGCGCGTGAACGGGGGCTTCAGGACGCGGCCGGTCACGAGGCCGGGGTGGACGCCGTGCGCCGCCTCATCGTGCACGCTGTCCGCCGCGGCATCGCCATGGTGTCGCTCTATGCGTTCAGCCGCGAGAACTGGGCGCGCTCCGACGACGAGGTCTCCGGCCTCTTCGCGCTCCTCGAGTCGGCGATCCGGCAGGAGACACCCGAGCTGGTGGCGAACGGCGTGGAGGTCCGACTTCTCGGCCGGCCGGACGAGCTGCCGGAGACCACCCGCAGCTCCATCGGGGCGGCGCTCGACGGCACTCGCGGGGGATCCCGGCTCAAGCTGAACATCGCGTTCAACTACGCGGGCCGCACGGAGATCGTGGACGCCGTGCGGGCGATCGTCCGGGCGGGAGTCCCCGAGGACCGGATCGACGAGGAGCTGATCGCGCGCGAGCTGTACACCGCCGGGATGCCGGACCCCGACCTCGTCATCCGCACCGGCGGCGAGATGCGCCTGTCGAACTTCCTCATCTGGCAGTCGGCCTACGCGGAGTTCATCTCGAGCTCCACGCTGTGGCCGGACTTCGGCCCCGAGGCCTTCGACGACGCGCTCTCCGAATACGCCCGGCGCTCGCGCCGCTTCGGGAGGTAGCCATGCTCGCGCAGCGGGCCAGGAGCCTGCTCATCCTGGTCCCGGTCGTCGTCATCCTCGTCCTCGTGGGGCAGCCGTGGTTCACGTTCGGCGTGGCCCTCATCGCCGCCGGGGCCGCATGGGAGGCGTTCCGGCTGCTGCGCCAGGCCGGGTACGAGGTGTCCGCGCCCGTCGGCATCCTCGCCGCCGCCGCGCTCGTCCTCGAGCCTGCCATCCCGGGTTCGGGGCTTACCGGCGCCGGCATCATCGTGGGGCTGGCCGTCGTGCTCGCGGGCGTGACCGCATTCCGGTGGACGGACACGCGACGCGGCCTCGAGGCGTGGATGACGACGGTCTTCGGGGCCATGTACGTGGGGCTGCTCGCATTCCTGCCCCGCCTGTGGGAGGCGGCTCCGGTCGTGCCGGACACCGCGGTGGCTGCGGCCCTCGGGTCCGGCCGCGCGTGGTTCGTCCTGCTCCTCCTCACCGTCTGGGTGTACGACACCGGCGCGTTCCTCGTCGGTCGCCAGATCGGCCGCCACAAGTTCCTCACGCACCTCTCGCCGTCCAAGTCGATCGAGGGGCTCGTCGGCGGCATCGTCCTCGCGACGGTCGTCGGCATCGTCGGGTTCTGGGCGCTCGGGCGACCCGTGGCCACGGGACTCCTCTTCGGCCCGCTCGTCGCGATCGCGGCACAGTCCGGCGACCTCGCGGAGTCGCTCCTCAAGCGCGCGGCTGGCGCCAAGGACTCCAGCCACCTCATCCCCGGCCACGGCGGCATCCTGGATCGCGTGGACTCGTTCCTGTTCGCGGCCCCGGTCGCCGTCCTCTACGTGCTGATCGTCACGTGACGACGGCGCGCGTCGGACGCGCGTGAACGGCGGAGGGAACGCGCTGCCGGTGCGCATCGCGCTCCTCGGCTCGGGCGGTTCGATCGGAAGCCAGGCCGTCGACGTCCTTCTCGCGCTCGGGTCCGGGTACCGCGTCACGGCGCTCGCGACGGGGACGAACGCGGCGCTGCTCGCCGAGCAGGCGGCGCTCCTGCGGCCGGCCGCGGTCTCTCTCGTCGACGATGGCGCGCTCCGGGCGCTCGAGCTCCCTGCCGGCACGCGACGGGTCGGCGGCGCCGACGCGCTCGTCGAGCTCGCGACGCGCGACGACGTGGACCTCGTCCTCGTGGCGACGGGCGGGATGGTGAGCCTTCGGCCGGTGCTCGCCGCGCTGGCGGCCGGCAAGATCGTCGCGACCGCGAACAAGGAGACGCTCGTGGCCGCGGGCCACCTCGTCATGCCGGCGGCCCGCGCGCGGGCGGAGGAGTCCGCGGCGCAGGATCCCATGGGTCCGCTCGCGAGCCCTCTCGGCTGGCTCCGCCCGATCGACTCGGAGCACAGCGCCATCTGGCAGTGCCTCGCCGGTGAGGGGATCGAGGGCGTCGAACGGATCGTCCTCACCGCGTCGGGCGGACCGTTCCTCGCGGCGTCCGCCGCGGACCTCGCGCGTGTCACGCCCGCCCAGGCGCTCCGACATCCGACGTGGTCGATGGGGGCCAAGATCACGATCGACTCCGCGACGCTCGCGAACAAGGGCCTGGAGGTCATCGAAGCCCATCGGCTCTACGATGTCGCCTACGACGCGATCGACGTCGTCATCCACCCACAGAGCGTCGTGCACTCCGCCGTGCTCTTCCGGGACGGATCGCTCAAGGCCCAGCTCGGCACGGCGGACATGCGGATCCCGATCCAGTACTCGCTCACGTACCCCGCGCGGCTCGTCTCGCCGGCGTCGCCGCCCGACCTCGTCGCGATCGGCTCGCTCACGTTCGCGGCGCCGGACGAGGGCCGCTTCCCGGCCCTGCGGATCGCGCGCGCCGCGGGCATCGCCGGGCCGCGGGCCACCACCGCCCTCATCGCCGCCGACGAGGTCGCCGTGGCTCGCTTCCTCGCCGGCACCCTCGACTTCCCCGACATCCCGCGGATGCTCGAGGACGCGGTCGAGCGGTTCGGTGCCGCCGGCGCCGCGGAACCCGATCTCGACGAGGTCGTGGCCCTCGACGCGGAGGTGCGGGCCGTCTTCGCGCGGTCGCCGCGGGCCGGAAGCGCGCGGTCCGGCAGCGAGCGAGGGGCCTGATGCCCATCGTCCAGTCGGCGATCACGATCGTCCTGTTCATCCTCATCCTCGGCGGCCTCGTGGTCATCCACGAGCTCGGCCACTTCATCGTGGCCCGCATGGCGCACATCCGCGTCCACGAGTTCGGCATCGGCTTCCCGCCGCGCGCCCGAACGCTCGGCTCCGACGGCGAGACGCTCTACACCCTGAACTGGCTGCCGATCGGCGGGTTCGTCCGGCTCGAGGGCGAGGACGGCGATTCCGAGGATCCCCGGTCGTTCACGAGGGCGCGCCTGCCCGTGAAGCTCGTCGTGCTCGTCGCAGGCGTGTTCATGAACCTCGTGCTCGCCTTCGCGATCTTCTTCGCGATCGCGTGGCTGGCGACGCCGCTCGGCGGGATCACGTTCGACACCGTCCAGGCGGACTCGCCGGCCTCGCAGGCCGGCCTCGTGGCCGGCGACACGCTCGTCTCGATCGACGGACAGACGTTCGACTTCTTCGCCGGCCCCGACGCGGTCATCACGGACCTGCGCGCCCATGCCGGCCAGACCGTCGCCCTGGGCGTGAAGCACGCGGATGGCGCAATGACGGACGTGTCCGCCGCGCTGCGCCCGCAGGCGGAGATCAGCGACACGAAGGGAGCCCTCGGCATCGCGGGCCTGCGGTTCACGTTCACCGGCAGCTACACGCAGCAGGACCCGGTCACGGCCCTTCGGCTCGGCGTGGAACGGACCGTCTCGGCGTTCATGCTCATCATCGGCGGCCTCGGCCAGCTCGTCTCGTCGATCGTCTCGCACCCCACGACCGCGCCCCCCGTCTCAGGGCCGGTCGGGATCGCGGTCGAGGTCGGCAACGTCTTCTGGGACTACGGCCCGGTCTTCACGCTGTACCTGGCCGCCCTGCTCTCGGCGAACCTCGCGCTCGTCAACATCCTGCCCTTCCCGCCCCTCGATGGCGGCCGGGCCGTCGTGACGATCATCAAGTCCGCCGCCGGCTCCCGCCTGTCGGTGCGAGCCGAGCAGCTCACGTACCTCGTCGGGTTCGTCGCGCTGTTCGGCCTCATCATCTGGATCACCTTCTTCGACATCGTCCGCCAGGTGGGCGGAGGCACGACGCCATGACGAGCCCCGACGCCCTGCGGCCACGGCGACGACCCACGCCGAGCGTCGACGTCGGCGGCGTGCTCGTGGGCAGCGCACACCCCGTCGTGGTCCAGTCGATGACGAACACGGACACCGCGGACCCGCACGCCACGGCGCTGCAGGTCGCGCGGCTCTGGGCCGCGGGCAGCCAGCTCGTGCGGGTCACGGTGAACACCGAGGCTGCTGCCGCGGCCGTCCCCGAGATGATCCGGCGCGTCCGCGACCTCGGGTGCGACGTGCCGGTCATCGGCGACTTCCACTACAACGGCCATCGGCTCCTCGTCGAGCACCCCGCTGCCGCGCTCGCCCTGGCGAAGTACCGCATCAACCCGGGCAACGTCGGCACGAAGCGCCGCGACGAGAACTTCCAGACGATCGTCCGGGTGGCGGTCGACAACGACCGGCCGGTCCGGATCGGCGTGAACTGGGGCTCGCTCGACGCCGACCTCCTCACGGCTCTCATGGAGGCGAACGCCAGGCTCCCCGCGCCCCTCGATGCCCGGGACGTGATGATCGAGGCGATGCTGCAGAGCGCGCTGCGGTCGGCGGAGCTCGCGGAGGAGACGGGCCTCCGCCACGACCGCATCATCGTGAGCGCCAAGGTGAGCAACGTCCGGGATCTCGTCGACGTGTATCGCTCGCTCGCGGCGCGTTGCGACTATCCGCTCCACCTCGGCCTGACCGAGGCCGGGATGGGGGAGCGAGCGATCGTCGCGTCCACGGCCGGCCTGTCGATCCTGCTCGACGAGGGGATCGGCGACACGATCCGGGTCTCGCTCACGCCGGAGCCGGGCGGCGATCGGGCGAAGGAGGTCGAGGTCGCCCAGCAGGTCCTCCAGGCGCTCGGCCTGCGGAGCTTCATGCCGCAGGTCTCCGCGTGCCCCGGCTGCGGCCGCACGACCTCGACGTTCTTCCAGGAGATGGCTCGCGACATCGACGTGCACCTCAAGGACCGCATGCCCGCGTGGCGGGAGCGCTATCCGGGCGTGGAGGACCTCCGCGTCGCGGTCATGGGATGCGTCGTGAACGGCCCGGGCGAGTCCAAGCACGCGGACATCGGCATCAGTCTGCCTGGGACCTTCGAGGATCCGGTCGCCCCGGTGTTCATCGACGGAAGGCTCGACCGGACGCTCCGGGGCGACGGGATCGTCGCGGAGTTCGTCGGGATCCTGGAGGAGTACGTGGACCGGCGGTATGGCGGCGCGGCGGCGGGTCAGGCGCCCGCCGCCGGGTAGGTCGGCCGACCATGGCGGCTCCGCTCGGTCCGGCCGGTCCGAGGTGTCCACGGGCCCGGGTGTATAATCGCCTGTACTGCGATCCGGCGACTCCGAACGCGGGGTATCCCCGCGTTTCTTCGTGAGTGGAGCTTGGATCGGGAAGGAGGCGAGCGTGAGCAGGGATTTCATCGCTGCCCTCCTCCAGCTGAACGCCGAGAAGGGTGTGCCCCGCGAGCACCTCGTCCGGACCGTCGAAGACGCCATCCAGTCGGCGTATCGGCGCTTCAGCGGCGATGAGGACGTGCATGTCCGCATCGACCCCGAGACCGGGCGCATCCGGGTGTTCCGCGCGCGTCGCGTCGTCGCCGAGATCGAGGACGAGACGATCGAGATGACCCTCGAGGACGCCCGCGCCATCCAGGCCGATGCCGAGGTGGGTGACCTCCTGGAGACGGAGGAGCTCGACCCGGAGCACTTCGGTCGCATCCACGCCCAGACGGCGAAGCAGGTGGTCCTCCAGCGGCTGCGCGAGGCGGAGCGCGACGTGGTCTTCGAGCAGTACGCGAGCCGCGAAGGCGAGCTCATCACGGGCACGGTGAATCGCGTGGAGCCGCGGGGGATCATCCTCGACGTGGGCCGCGCGGAGGCGGTGCTCGCGGTCACGGAGCAGTCCGCCGCCGAGCACTACCGCATCGGCCAGAACGTGAAGGGCTACGTCCTCGAGGTCCGGAGGTCCACGAAGGGCCCCCAGGTGCTCGTGAGCAGGACGCACAAGGGCTTCCTCCGCCGGCTGTTCGAGCTCGAGGTCCCGGAGATCCACAACGGCACTGTCGAGATCAAGGCGATCGCCCGCGAGGCCGGCAGCCGGTCCAAGGTGGCCGTCGCCTCCCGGCAGGAGGGCCTCGACCCGGTGGGCGCAACGGTCGGCCAGCGCGGGTCCCGCGTCCAGGCTGTCGTGGCGGAGCTCGGCGGCGAGAAGATCGACGTGATCCCGTGGAACGAGGACCCGGCGGTCTTCGTCGCGAACGCGCTGAGCCCGGCGCAGGTCGTGGGTGTCCACATCGACGAGGAGCACCGGATCGCGAGCGTCACGGTGCCGGAGCGGATGCTCTCGCTCGCGATCGGCCGCGAGGGGCAGAACGCCCGGCTGGCTGCGAAGCTGACGGGGTGGCGGATCGACATCCGCAGCGACACGCCGCAGCCCGACGCTCCGGACCGCGTCGTGCCGGCCCCGTCCGTCGCGCCGGCCCCGTCCGTCGTGCCGGCCCCGTCCGTCGTGCCGGCCCCGTCCGTGGCGCCCGAGGCGCCGCCGGTCGTGCCCGTGGCTGCCGCGGCGCCGGCCCTCTCGGGGCTCGCCATCCCGGCGGACGTGCCACCCGTGCCCAAGGCCGCGCGCGCCAGCCGCGCGAAGGCCTCCGAGGAGGTGTCGTCGTAGCGGCGACCGCGACCCCCGTCCGCGTCCGCCGACCGCCGGCGCGATCGTGCGTCGGGTGTCGGACCGTGCGCCCGAAGCGCGAGCTCACGCGCGTCGTGCGGACACCGGATGGCCGAGCCGTGCTCGATCCCTCGGGGCGTCTCGCCGGCAGGGGAGCGTACCTGTGCGATGACGCCGCGTGTCGTGCCGCAGCGATGAAGAAGGGCGCCCTGTCGCGGGCGCTCGCGATCGCGATCCCGGACGCGCTCCGTGCGGAGCTGCTCGGACCGGTCGCGCCCATGATGATGAAGGACGAAGGAGGAGCCGGTGGCCAGGAGTAGGAGCGGGACGCGCGGGAAGCGCGGACCCAGGAAGCCGCCGCGTCGCGATTCCGCGGCGCAGGGAGCGGTCCAGACGCTCGACCCCGCCGTGATGGGGCCGGTCGAGATCCCCGCGACGATCACGGTGAAGGACCTCGCTGAGCTCCTCACCGTGAACCCGGCGGACGTCATCCGCGAGCTCATCAAGAGCGGGATCTTCGCGACGATCAACCAGCTCGTTGACCGCGAGACGGCGACGCTCGTCGCCGGCGAGCTCGGCTACGAGGTGGGGGAGGCAGCCGCCGCGCCGACGGCCGAGGAGGCCGAGGCCGAGGCTGTCGCCGAGGCAGCCCGGCCGTCCGTCTTCGACGAGGACGACTCGGCGGAGCTCCAGCCACGCGCACCGATCGTGACCGTCATGGGCCACGTCGACCACGGGAAGACGAGCCTCCTCGACGCGATCCGCAGCACGGCCGTCGCGACCGGCGAGCGCGGCGGCATCACGCAGCACATCGGCGCGTCCGAGGTGACGAAGAACGGCCGCCGGATCGTCTTCCTCGATACGCCCGGCCACGAGGCGTTCACCGCCATGCGTGCCCGCGGGGCGCGCGTCACCGACATCGCGATCATCGTCGTAGCGGCCGACGACGGCGTCATGCCGCAGACCATCGAGGCGATCGCGCACGCACGCGCCGCGAAGGTTCCGATCGTCGTCGCGCTCAACAAGATCGACAAGCCCGACGCGAATCCCGATCGCGTGAAGACCGGGCTCGTCGAGGCCAACGTCGTCATCGAGGAGTTCGGCGGCGACGTGCCGCTCGTCCCGGTCTCCGCGAAGGCGCGCACCGGCCTCGATGACCTGCTCGAGGTCGTCCTCCTCGTCGCGGACCTGCAGGAGCTGAAGGCGAACCCCAAGCGCCCGGCCGCAGGGACGATCGTCGAGGCGGAGCTCGACAAGGGTCGCGGGCCCGTGGCCACCGTGCTCATCCAGACGGGCACGCTGCGCGTCGGCGACGGGGTCGTCGTGGGCCAGACGTGGGGGAAGATCAAGGCGCTCGAGGACGCGCGCGGGAAGCGCGTGATGAAGGCGGGCCCGTCGAGCGCGGTCGTCGTGCTCGGCATCGCCGACGTCCCCCAGGCCGGCGATGTGCTCGAGGTCGTGGAGGACGAGCGGAAGGCTCGCGCGATCGCCGAGAAGCGGCGCAACGAGGCGGCCGCGAAGGACACCAGCAGCGGCCGCGCCACGCTCGAGGACCTCTACCGGCAGATCCAGGCCGGCCAGGCCAAGGAGCTCCGGATCATCCTGAAGGCGGATGTGTCCGGGTCGCTCGGTGCCATCACGCACGCGCTCGACCAGATCGCCACCGACGAGGTGAAGATCAACGTCCTTCACGAGGGCGCGGGCGACATCACCGACAACGACATCCTCCTCGCGTCCGCGTCGGACGCGATCGTCGTGGGCTTCAACACGGGGATCACCCCCACGGCGAAGCGCACGGCCGAGGCGGAAGGCGTCGACGTCCGCGAGTACGACATCATCTACAAGCTCACCGACGATATCGAGGCCGCCCTCAGCGGCATGCTCGAGCCCGTCCTCGTCGAGCAGATCGAGGGTCGCGCGGAGGTCCGCCAGATCTTCCGGGTCGGCAAGTCCACCGTCATCGCCGGCTGCTACGTCACCGAGGGGCGGATCGTCCGCAACAGCGGCGCGCGCGTCTGGCGGGGCGGGAGGGTCGTGGCGACCGACAAGCTCGAGTCGCTCCGCCGCTTCCGCGACGACGTCCGCGAGGTCGCCCAGAACTTCGAGTGCGGCATCGGGCTGGCCGGCTATCACGACATCGTCGAGGGCGACGTCATCGAGTCGTTCACTCAGCAGCAGGTGAGCCGCGCCGCGGCGCGCTGACGCGCGTCGGCGAGCGCGGCGACCGCGATGAGCCAGCGTCTCGACCGCGTCGACGAGCTCCTCCGCGAGGAGATCGGGGCCGTGCTGGCGCGCGAGGTGAACGACCCCCGCGTGGGGTTCGTGACGATCACGCGCGTCGAGACGACGCCGGACCTGGCCCGCGCTCTCGTGTGGGTGAGCGTCATCGGGACGCCCGCCGAGCGCACCGCCGCGATCCGCGCGCTCGAACACGCGATGCCGTTCGTCCGCCGCCAGCTCGGGGCACGGATCCGGATCCGGCGCATCCCGGAGTTGCACGTCCGGCTCGACGAGTCGATCGAACGCGGTACCCGCGTGCTCAAGCTCCTCGATGACCTCGAGGCCGGCGTCGTGCCGGACCCGCTCGCTCCCGCGCCGGTCGCGGGATCCGCGGAGTCGCTGCCCACGCCCGTCCGGCGGCTTCCACGGGAGGGGGACGTCCCCGACGAGGCCGATCCGCCCGGGGCGGCCGGCGGCCTGCCGGTCATCCCCGCCGCGCCGGACCAGGGGCGTCGCACGTCGTCGGCGCGGCGGGCCGGTGCGACCGGCACGGCGAAGTCGCCGGGACGGCCGCGCACGTCGAAGTCCGCCCGGTCGTCGCGCGGGACCGCCCGGCGTGACGGTGGGGGAGGCAGGGCGTGAGCGAGCTCCGGCCGCCCGGCCCGGACGTGGAGCCCGGCGCCGCGGTCGGCATGCTCGACGCGCTCGCCCGCGCGGTCCCGGACGCCGTCGTTGCCCGCATCCGCGGCGCGCGGTCGATCCTCGCGGTGAGCCATGAGAACCCGGACGGCGACACGCTCGGGGCGGTGCTCGCGATCGTCGCGATCGCCGACGCGCTCGGCACGCCCGCCACGGCGGTCTGCAGTGACGCCGTCCCGGACGGCTACGCGTTCATCCGCGGGGTCGACCTGGTCCGCATGGACCCCGACCCGGCGCGGACGTATGACCTCACGATCCTCTGCGATTGCGGGGACGCCTCGCGGGTCGGGGCGGTGCGCGACCGCCACCCGGAGCTGTTCGCCGAGGAGCGGACGATCTCCATCGACCACCACGCGTCGAATGCCGCGCGGGCCGTCGACTGGGTCGACCCGGCGAGCGCGGCCACGTGCGAGATGATGGCGCTCCTCGCGTGCCGGCTCGGCGTCCCGCTCACCGCCGGCGACGGCTCCCTCGCGGTCGCCCTCATGGCCGGGATCGTCATGGACACCGCCACGTTCCAGCATCCCAACGCGACGCCGCGGACCCTGCGCGTCGCGGCCGAGCTGCTCGCAGCCGGTGCGCCGCTCGCGGACATCTCGCGCCGCCTGTACCGGACGAAGCCCGAGGCCCAGCTGCGGCTCTTCGGTCGCGTCCTCGCGCGCCTCGCGTCCACCCCCGACGGCCGCGTCGCCTGGAGCGAGCTGCGCGAGGCCGACCTGGCCGAGGACGGGACCGACGCGTCGATGAGCGAGGGGATCATCGACCTGCTCTCGCACGCGGAGGACGCCGAGGTGATCCTGCTCTTCAAGGAGCGCCCGACCGAGACAAGGCTCTCGATCCGGACGAAGGCCGGCGGCGTGGACGCCACGGAGCTGGCCGGCGTCTTCGGGGGCGGCGGGCACGCGCGTGCGGCGGGCGCCACGGTCCCGCAGTCCGTCGACGCGGCGATCGCGCCGGTCGTTGCGGCGGCGGCGTCGCTCGCCGCCCGGGTGGTGCGGTGACGTCCGAGGGTGGCCGGCGGACGGATCGTCGACGTCGGTCGCCCGGCCCCACCGTCGGTCGCGTCGAAGGCGACCGCGCCACGGCCGAGTCCGCGCCGGACCTCGACGGCGTCCTCATCGTCCGGAAGCCGGTCGGCCCCACCTCTCACGACGTCGTGGCTCTCGTACGGCGCCTCGCGACCACCCGACGCGTTGGCCACGGGGGCACGCTCGACCCGTTCGCGAGCGGGGTGCTGCCGATCTTCCTCGGGCACGCCACGCGGATCGTGGAGTACCACATGGGCGACCGGAAGGCGTACCGCGCCACGGTCTGCTTCGGCGCGTCGTCCGCCACGGACGACCTCGAGGGAGAGCTGACGCCGGTCCCGGGTCCGCCGGTGACCCGCTCCGCGGTGGGATCGGCGCTCGACGGCTTCCGCGGCGAGATCGTCCAGGTGCCGCCGGCCTACAGCGCAGTGAAGGTCGCTGGCCGTCGCGCATACGCCCTGGCGCGGGCGGGGAAGGCCCCGGAGATCGCGCCGCGCACGGTGACCATCCACCGGCTCGAGATGACCGACTGGGACGAGACAGACGCCGAGAGGCCCATCGCGATCGTCGAGGTGGAGTGCTCGGCGGGAACGTACGTGCGCGCCCTGGCGCGGGACCTCGGGGTGGCGCTCGGGTCGGCCGCGTACCTCGGGGCGCTGGAGCGGACGGCGAGCGGCCCGTTCCGGATCGAGTCGGCCGTCGCGCTCGACGACCTGCGGCCGGGTGGCCGCGAGGCGATCGCTGGACACCTCCTTCCCGTCGACACGGGTCTCGACGCGCTCGCGGTCGTGGAGATCGACGTCGCGGGCCTGGAGGCGATCCGGCGCGGCCAGCGCGTCGCGGATCCGGCCGGCCCCGGCGGCGGCACGGGGGATGAGGATGTTCCGGCGCTGGTCCGCGTGTGCGAGCTGGGTGGCGGCCTCGTCGCGATCGGACGGCGTGCGGGCGGGTGGGTCGCCCCGGTCAAGGTGCTCGTGGAGGCGCCGACAGCCTCTGGCGCGGCGCGAAGCGGCGGGCATCGCGGCCGCCGCGCGCATCCTGGTGCCTGAGGCCGGCGCCCTGCTCGTGCAGGGCATCGAGCGCCTGGAGCCGGGTTCCGGGCCGCTCCTCGTCGTCGTCGGGGCGTTCGACGGCATCCACCGCGGCCATCTCTACCTCCTGCGGCGGTTGCGCGAGGCGGCGGCGCGACTGGGCGCGCGGCCCGCGGTCCTCACGTTCGACCACCATCCCGACGAGATCATCCGCGGGGCGGCGCCGCCCGTGCTGTGCGATCCCGAGGAGCGGCTCGTCCGGCTCGCTCGGGCCGGCGTCGCGGTGACGATCGTTGAGCACTTCGACGCCACGCTCCGGTCCACGTCCTACGCGACCTTCGTCGAGCGGATCCGCGACCGCGTCGAGCTGGCCGGGTTCCTCATGACGCCCGATGCGGCGTTCGGCCACGAGCGGCGCGGGACGCCCGCCGCGCTCGCCGCGCTCGGGCGAGCCGACGGCTTCGCGGTCGTCTTGGTGCCGCCATTCGTCGTCGATGGCCGCCAGGTCAGGTCCACCGAAGTCCGCGCCGAGATCGCGGCGGGGGACCTGCGCGACGCGGCCCACCTGCTCGGCCGGCGTGTCGCGGTCGCCGGCGAGGCCACGCGCCCGCTGGCCGGTGGCGTCGCCGTCGCGTTCCCGCTTCCCGTCGCCCTGCCGCCGCCCGGTCGGTACCCGGTCCGCGTCGAGCCGGCCTGGATGCCGGGGATGACCGCGCGGGGCCCGGTCGCGTCCGGGCGCGGCTTCGTGGAGGAGGGACGCGACCCCGTCGTCGTGCTGTCCCACGGCCGACTCCCGACGTCGGATCGCGTGCGGGTGTCGTTCGTCGCGCCGACGGGCTCCTGAGCAAGCTGGCCCTGGCGACGGCGGTCGCATGTGGCGACGTTTGCCGCATCTGCCCGAGTGCTGCTACCATTCGCCCGTCAGAGAAAGACGTCTGTAGATTCGTTCGTGTCGGAGGACCGAGTGCCGCTCGTCCGGGAAACAAAGGATCGCCTCGTCGCGGAGCACGCGACCCACGAAGGCGACACCGGATCTCCCGAGGTCCAGGTCGCGCTCCTGACGGAGCGCATCAAGGACCTCACGGAGCACCTGAAGCAGTTCCCGCGGGACAACCATTCCCGGCGCGGCCTCCTCAAGCTCGTCGGGCAGCGCCGCCGCCTCCTCGCGTACCTGGTGCGCAAGGATCCGGCCCGCTACCGAGCCGTCATCGCACGGCTCGGACTCCGCCGCTAGGGTCGTCCCGGAGCCCGGCGCAGCCGGGCCCGACCCCGGCGACGCGCGCGCCCGCCGCGCGCATGGCCCTCCTCCGGCACGGCCAGGAGGAGCCTCGTGCCCGTTCATACCCTCACCGCCGAGTACGGTGGTCGCACGCTGACCATCGAGACCGGCAAGCTCGCCCGCCTCGCGGGCGGGTCCGTCACCGTTCGCTACGGTGACACCCTGGTCCTCGGGACCGCCAACCGGTCGGAGCCGCGCCCCGGCCTCGACTTCTTCCCCCTCACGGTGGACTTCGAGGAGCGGATGTACGCGGCCGGGAAGATCCCCGGCGGCTTCATCAAGCGCGAGTCGCGCCCGTCCGAGGCCGCGATCCTCGCAGCCCGGCTGACGGACCGTCCCATCCGGCCCCTGTTCCCCGAGGGCTACAAGGACGACGTCCAGGTCGTGATCACGGTCCTCTCGACCGACCAGGAGAACGATCCCGACATCCTCGGGACGATCGCCGGCTCGGCGGCCCTCACGATCAGCGAGATCCCGTTCCAGGGCCCCATCGCGGCGATCAGGATCGGCCGCATCGACGGCGAGCTCGTGGTGAACCCCACGACCACCGACCTCGCTGGCTCGGACCTCGACCTCATCGTCAGCGGCACGCGCGACGCGATCATGATGGTCGAGGCGGGGGCCCAGCTGGTCACCGAGGACGTGATGGCCGAGGCGATCCTCTTCGGCCACCGCGCCCTGCGGCCCATCATCGAGCTCCAGGACCAGCTCCGCGAGCTCGTCGGCAAGCCCAAGAGGCTGCCGTTCCTGGAGCCCGGCACCGACTCGGTGCTCCGCTTCGTCGACCACGTCGCGTCGGACAAGGACCTCGTCGTCGTCGACGTGGAGACCACGGGGCGCGACCCCAGGATGGCCGACCTCGTGGAGATCGCCACCGTCCGGATCAAGGACGGGCGGGTCGCGGACCGGTGGTCAACCCTCGTCAACCCCGGCCGCGCCGTCGTGGGCGCGCAGATGCACGGCCTGGCGGACGCGGACCTCGTCGGCGCACCCACGCCGAAGGAGGCGGCAGCCGCGTTCCTCGCGTTCGCCGGCGACTCCGTCATCGTCGGGCACAACGTCGGCTTCGATCTCGGCTTCATCGAGGAGGCCATCGGCGGCGGGTTCCGCTTCGCATTCGGCGGCTACCTCGACACCGTCACGCTCACCCGGGAGTCCTACCCGGACCTCGAGTCGTACAAGCTCGGCGACCTGTCGCGGTTCTTCGGCATCGAGCTCCAGAACGCGCACCGCGCGCTGCCGGACGCGGAGGCCACGGCCGCCCTCGTCCTGCGGCTCGCGTCCGACCTGCCGCCGCGGATCGCGGAGCTCAAGGCGGGGATCGCGGTCTCGATCAGGTCGCACCGCGACCCGCAGGCCGACCCCAAGGCTCTCCTCGACGCGGCCCGCCGCCAGGCGCGCGTCGGGAAGGGGCTGTTCTCCCTCGTCCACAAGAAGACCGCCCGCACTCTCACGCTCGACGAGGGCGTCCGGATGGATGGACGCGGGATCGACGAGATCCGTCCGATCTCCGTCGAAGTCGGGCTCCTGCCCCGCGCGCACGGCTCCGGCCTCTTCACGCGTGGCGAGACCCAGGCCCTCACCGTCTGCACCCTCGGTCCGTCCTCGGACGTCCAGCGGATCGACACGATCGGCCCGGAGACCGAGAAGCGGTACATCCACCACTACAACATGCCGCCCTACAGCACGGGCGAGAACAAGATGATGCGCGGCCCCGGCCGACGCGAGATCGGCCACGGCCACCTCGCCGAGCGCGCGCTCCTGCCGGTCCTGCCGGACCACGAGGAGTTCCCGTACGTCATCCGGCTCGTGAGCGAGTGCGTGACGTCCAACGGGTCCACCTCGATGGCGTCCACGTGCGGCTCCACCCTGGCGCTCATGGACGCCGGGGTGCCGATCAAGGCTCCGGTCGCGGGCGCGGCCATGGGCCTCATGAGCGAGCCGGACGGCCGGTTCACGGTGCTGACGGACATCCTCGGCAAGGAGGATGCCTTCGGCGACATGGACTTCAAGGTCACCGGGACCACCGAGGGCATCACCGCCCTCCAGATGGACATCAAGGTCAAGGGGATCAACGAGGAGATCATCCGCACCGGCCTCGCGAAGGCCCACGCGGCGCGCCTCTTCATCCTCGACCGGATGACCGAGGTCCTTCCCGAGGCGCGCGACACGATGTCGGACTTCGCGCCCCGGATCATCACGATCAAGATCAACCCCGAGAAGATCCGCGACATCATCGGCAAGGGCGGGTCCATGATCCGCAAGATCCAGGAGGAGACCGGCACCGAGATCAACGTCGAGGACGACGGCACGGTCGAGATCGCGGCGATCTCCGGCGAGAACTCCCGCAAGGCCATCCAGTGGATCGAGTCGCTTACTCGCGAGGTCGAGGTCGGCGCGCTCTACCTTGGCAAGGTCACGCGGATCATGGGCTTCGGCGCCTTCGTCGAGATCCTTCCCGGCAAGGAGGGCCTCGTCCGGATCGGCGAGCTCGCCGACTATCACGTCCCGTCCGTCGAGGACGTGGTGTCGGTGGGCGACGAGGTCATGGTCGTCGTCATGGAGATCGACCGCCAGGGCCGCGTCAACCTCTCGCGGAAGGCTGCGATGCAGCGGCACCTCGCCAAGGACGGCCACTGAGCCAACGGGCGCCCGCATCCCGGGCACTCGCCAGGTCGGACCTCTCCTCCCGCAGCTCTCGATAGCGAGCGCGGCGTGCCCTACCGGGGCCCGCCGCGCTCGTTCCTCTTCCTACCTCGATGCCGCGTGGGGGCCCGTACGCACGTCTTCCCCTCGGCTAGAATCCGGTCCCTGTCCGATCGACCCCGCTGCTGAGCCAGCTCGACGGTCGATCGCGACCACGAGCCCGCGTGGGCCGGCATGGAGGGCGAGACATGGCCGACGAAGGCAGTTGGGGCGACTACGTCTCTGAAGCGGGTTCCGACGCCGGGGCGCTCGGGGTCGTGGCGGATGGCATGACCGAGAGCGCGGCGGACGTCAGCGCGGGCATCGAATCGATCGACACCTCGGCGCTGCCGGATGATGTGGCCGGGGCGATCGTGGACGCGGGATACAACGCGACCGAGGCCGCCTCCTGGTCGGACTGGGCGCAGGGCGACCTGCGTGACGCCGCCGAGTGGCAGGACGCGGCTGCGGACCACGTCGCGTCCGCCCAGGAGTGGCTGGCCGACGGCAACGTGGACGGGTACCTGCAGGAGATGGGTTCGGCGCAGACGGCGAGCGACATCGCCGACGGCGTGGTCGGCCAGGCGAGCACCGACCTCGGGATCGGCGCGGAGTACATGGACAGCTCCGTGGCCGCGCTCGACACCGCCGCGTACGACGCCAGCGCCGTCGACACGTCTTCGTACGACGCGGGGGCGGCCGACATCTCATCGGCGGACGTCTCCTCGGACGTCTGACCGGTTCCGCGGCCTCCCGTGCCCGCCCTGGGGCTCGACTTCGAGCGTACCGTGCGTGCCCAGCCTTCCGAGGTGCGGCGCGCGATCTCCGCCGCGCTCGGCGAGGCCGGGATGCAGATGACCGCCGAGCAGCTGACGCGCGTCGAGGCGAAGCGCGGCTCGCGGCTGCTCGGCGGGTCGCTGATGCCCGCCAGGGTGCTGCCGATCCTCGCATCGTTCGACATCCTCGCGGACGCCGCCGGCTGCGCGGTGTCCGGCCACTTCACGGACAACCACATCACCGTCGGCGGGAAGGCGTGGGGCTGGAACCAGACTTACCAGCAGCTCTTCGGGGAGATCCTGGCCGGGGTGGACCGGGGACTGGCACGCTTGGACCCCGAGGCGGCGGCGTCGTTCCCGCCGGCCCGCTTCTGGACCAGGGGCGGCGGGATCGCGCTCCTCGAGCAAGCCCAGACCCTCGGCTCGCATGCAGGGGCAGCGGTCGCGGGGAAGGCCACCGTGGTCCTCGAGGGCGGCCCGCGGGACCGCGGACCGGCGGCGTGGAAGGGCCTCGACTCCGTCACGTTCGCGGCGACTAGGGGCAGCGCCGTGCTGTCTCTCGCCGAGACCCAGGCACACCTCGGCATCGGCGTGATGATCGTGGCTCAGCCGGGTGCGCTGCCGGCGAACCTGCAGGGCGACGTCGAGCGGTTCGCCGCTCGCGTCGAGGCCACCCTGACGAACGCGCCGGGCCGGGCGGTGACGATCGAGGTGACGGACCCGGAACGGCCGGTCTTCGAGTTCCTGCACCAGCAGGTGCGGATCCGCGGCGGGCTGCCCGTGCGGACGCTGCGGACCTGCCGCACGTGCCACTTCCAGCGGGTGACGAACGAGGACTTCGCCCGTCTCCAGACGCGCAACCAGCACCTGAGGAGCCTCGTGGGCGGTGTCGGCGCGACCATCTCGTCGGGCGGGATCCAGCCCTTCGTGCTCGTCGGCCAGCTGTTCAAGCTCAAGAAGCTCGACCCGGACTTCGTGTGCCCGCGATGCCAGGGCATGGGTGCCGACGAACGCGTCGTCACGTTCTGCCCGGAGTGCGGCGAGCTTCGGCAGGAGGCGGTCCTCCGTTCGTGCGGCAAGTGTGCGCACGATTTCCGCGCCGCGCTTCCGGACGAGACGCTCTGGCTGACGGTCGAGGCCGCGGCCGCGCTCGTCGCCCCACCGCAGGAGGCCACGGCCGCGCTCGTCACCCCACCGTACGAGACCGCGGCACCGTACGAGACCGCGGCACCGTACGAGACCGCGCCCGCCGGTCCCGCGGAGGAGGTCGGCACCGCGCGGTCCGCGCTCCCGCCCGCCGCCACCCCCGTGGCCGGGTCGATCGCGTTCTGCCCGTTCTGCGGGGTCCGGGTCGTTCCCGGGTACGCGTTCTGCGCATCCTGTGGAGAGCGCATCGATCCGTCGGCACTCCAGCCCGGAGGGCCGTCGGCGTGACCGGCGGCGGTCTGTCGGAGCGCGGGCGTGTCGACCGCCGGGCCGCCGCTTCCGCGATCCCCGGTTGCCGTTCCGGCACGGGGTCGCCGGTCCTCGGATAGCAGGGAGAGAGGCGAAGACCATGGCCGTGGAGTACCGCCTTTGCCCGACGTGCGGGAACCGGCTCGCGATCGCCGGGCAGCGCTTCTGCGCGGCTTGCGGAACGCCGGTCCGCGCAGCCGAAGTGCCGGCGCCCGCGCCCCCTGCCGCGCCGCCAGTGGCGGCACCCGTGCCACCGGCCGCTCCGGCCCCCGCCG
>CAIYQJ010000291.1 GCA_903928275.1 uncultured Chloroflexota bacterium | reverse complement strand
ACCTCGATGCCCGCGGCCATGGCCGCCGTCGCGGCATTGCTCGCGGCGAGGCAGTACTGGCTGTTCGAGACGCCGCCCACAGCAGCGTTCGGCTGGCCGTCGCTCTCGAGGATGATCCCCTTGTGCACGCCGGTGCGGCCGTTGTGCGTCAGCTCGTAGGCCGCCGCCGCGATCGGGTCGGCCAGGTCCGTTCCGGTCCCCGAGTTCGTGTAGCAGGCGATCGCCGCCGTGATCTGGGCGTAGGTCGGGTTGGGGGCGCCGGTGCCGCTCAGGCCGACCGGGACCCACCGGCGCAGGTCTGCCGGGTAGTTCGCCGTCCCGATGGTGCCGTCCGGCGCCGAGACGCAGCTGCCCGACGTCTTGCTCGGGCCCAGGAGGCCGAACCCGAGCCACTGGTTCGCGGGGTGGTAGAAGGCGACGAGCGCGTTGGCGGCCGTCGTCGCGTTCCCGGTGTCGACGCCGCTCATCGACCCAGTGCGGTCCATGACGAGCATCACGTCGACCGGTCCGGTGGGCGGGCCGCCACAGGCACCCTTGCACGCGGCCGACAGGATCGTCCCGGTGCTCCCGCTGTTGATCCCGATCGCGGGCCCGAATCCGTAGGGCTGCGTCTTGGTGCCGGCGACCGCGACGACGTTGCACGAGTTCCCGCTGACGGTGGGGTCGCACGCGACGGCGGCCACGCCGCCGCCGCATCGCCAGGTCGTGCAGTCCAGTGAGCCGCTCGCCGCTGAGCCGGGGTTGCACACGTCGGGGATCTGGGTGCCGTCGGGCAGGCCACCCGCCGTGAGGCCCACGAGGCAGCGGTAGCTCACCCAGGAGCTCGTGGCGTTGAGGCCCGGGTAGTTGTCGTTGACGTATGTCACGGCCGAGGCCGTCACCGCGGAGGCGTTCACGGACGTGGCGGGCAGCTGCTCGCCTCCCGCGAGGGCGCCGGCGTCCACCGCGCCGGCGAGCATGCCGCTGTCGCGCCGGAGCATGCCGGCATCGATGACGATCGCCGCCAGCCCCATGAACAGGACGACCATGAGGGCGAAGAGGACCATGATCTGGCCGTGCTCCCCGCGGCGGCCCGTCTGCTTCCGTCCGTTCATCGTGCTTCGCATGCCCCTTCGCTGCACCGGGTCCGGATCGCCGGCCCGGCGGCTACTCGATCCTGAAGTCGCTCGTCTGCGTCAGGTTGATGACGTTCCCGAAGGCAAGCGGCCAGATCATCCGGTAGCTGTAGCTGACGGTGACCGACACGCTGTCGCCGCTCGCCGCGGTGCCGGCGGTCGTCCCGGTGCCGAGCGTGCAGGTCCCGCCGGACCGGACGCAGGACGCCGTGACGGTCAGGTTCGCGGGGTTGAGGCCCACGGCTTCCGCCTGGGCGCGCGCGGTGATCTGGTCCGAGTAGGGCTTCACGACGCCGAGGCGGGCGGCCTCGCGGGCGGCGTTCGTCACCGTGATCGAGGCGTTGAGCCCGAGGCCGAAGTCGATGATGCCGGCGACGAGGAGCAGGAACAGCGGGATGACGAGGGCGAACTCGGCCACGGCCTGCCCCGACCGACCCCGCCGGGCGGATCCGCCGCGCAGACTCGCGCCCGATCGGGCGGGCCGGGAAGCATCCTGGCGCGGCTCGCCGTCGCTGGCGGTGCTGTCCGGATGGTCCTGCGCCCGGAGAGCGTTGTGGTCCTGGCTCATCACAAGATGCTCCGTTATGACCGGTAGTGCCGCGAATAGGGCCATATGGCCCTTTCCATCTCCGACGAGGTGGCGGCGGGACGCGATTCTCGCATGGCCGGTGAGACTATGCCAGCCACCTTGCGCGCCCCCTTGCAGAGGCCGCGGCCCACTTGTCGAAACCCGACTCCGCCGCTAGGATTTCCCGGTCCGGTCCCCCGGACCTCGCCGCCCCAGGAGGACGACCCGCATGATCGATGGCCAGCCCACGGT
>CAIYQJ010000290.1 GCA_903928275.1 uncultured Chloroflexota bacterium | reverse complement strand
GGCGCTCGCGCACCGTCTCCGGCGACCCGAACCCGGCCATGCCGAGATACAGGCGATGGTCGTTCGGGAAGGCGTCCGCCCGCCGCCAGCCGGCGATGACGGGCACCTCGAGCGTCTCGGCGAGGCGGACGAGGTCGCGGGTGCCGCGGGATCGGATCACCCCGCCCCCGGCAAGGATGACCGGACGTTCGGCCGCGGCGAGCATCTTCAGCGCCGCCACGACGCGCGGTAGCGTCGGCTCCGGCGCGCGTCGCTCGGCGGGACGCACGGCCCCTTCGAACCGACGGTCGTCGGTGCGCTCGACGAAGACGTCCGCGGGGACGCCGATGACGACGGGCCCCGGCCGACCATCGGAAGCACGCCGGAGCGCCTCCTCGATGGCCCCCGGCGCCACCGCAGGATCGCGGACCTCGATCGCCCACTTCGCGAGACGTCCCACCGATCCGACGACGTCCGCCTCCTGGAACGCCTCGCGTCCCGTGACCTCGCGCCGGACCTCGCCGACGACGGCGATCACGGGGGACGAGTCCGCCCGCGCGGCGACGAGGCCGATGCCGAGATTCGTGGCTCCCACCGAGCGCGTGACGAACACGGCCGCCGGACGCCCGGTGAGCTGGCCCCACGCGTCGGCCATGAAGCCCGCGGCACCTTCGTGGCGCACGGCCACGACGCGGATCCCCCGCGCGGCGACCGCGTCGAGCAGGGGCAGGAAGCTCTCGCCGGGAACGGTGAACACGATGTCGACGCCCGAGGCGACGAGGCCGTCGGCAAGGAGCTCGGCGATCGTGCGGCCGGGCGCGGGGGCGGCCGGGATGAAGTCGGTCATGAGGGGGTCCACCTGGCTGGATGGATGAGCCGACCCGCGGGTCAGCGGTAGTTCGTGAACTGGAGCGGGATGTCGAGGTCCAGCTCGCGGAGACGCACGATGACGCGCTGGAGGTCGTCCTTGCTCTTGGCCGCGACGCGGACGGCGTCGCCCTGGATCTGCCCCTTCACCCTGGGGAACTCGTCGCGCAGGATCTTCGTGATCTTCTTCGCGTTCTCCTCCGACAGGCCCCGGCGCAGGCCGATGCGCTGGCGCACGCGGTTCCCGCCGGCAGGCTCGACCTTCCCCCAGTCGAAGATCTTCAGCGACAGGCCTCGCCTGACCGCCTTGGACTCGAGGAGGTCCTTCACCGCTTCGGCGCGATACTCGTCCGCGGTCACGAGCGTCAGCTCGTCCTTGGCCTGCTCGAGCTCGACCGGGACTCCCTTGAAGTCGAACCGCTGGGCGACCTCGCGCCGGACCTGGTCGAGCGCGTTGCGGAGCTCCTGGGCATCGAAGTCGCTCACGACGTCGAAGGTCGACTCGCCCGCCATCGCGCCCCCCTCGCTTCGCACGTGGATCGCGCCCGTGCCAAGCACCGACGCGCGGCGGCCCGGCACGGGTGCCGGGCGCACCGTCCAGTATGCCGCGCGTCGCGGCCGCCCGTCCGCCGCGGACCAGGGGCTCGTTCAGCCGGGAGGCGGGCCGCTCTCCGGGGACCGAGGCGGACCCGCGTCGCCCGTCTCCTTCGCCATGTCGCGCAGCATCGCGAGCGCGACGCCGGCGCTCGCGCGCTTGTTGCCCGCGCGGTCGTACGGCCAGTGGCACCGGAGGAGCCGCGTGCCCAGCGGCCCCGTCGCGCAGATGTACGCGAGCCCCACCGGCTTCTCGGCGGTCCCTCCGTCGGGTCCGGCCACGCCGGTCACGGCCACGGCGAGGTCCGTCCCCACGCGCCGTCGGGCACCGTCGGCCATCGCCTCCGCTACCTCCGCGCTCACGGCGCCGTGCCGGGCGAGCAGCGCCGCGTCCACGCCGAGCAGCGCGGTCTTCGCGTCGTTCGCGTACGCCACGACCCCGCCGCGGAAGCTCGCACTCGAGCCGGGGATCTCGGTCAGCGCGTGGCCCACGAGACCGCCGGTGCACGACTCGGCGGTGGCGATGGTGAGACCGCGCGCGGCGCACGTCGCGAGCACGGCCCGCGCGAGCGAGACGAGGTCCTCGAGCGCGGGGGCGGACGCGTTCGCGTTCGGCCCCTCGGCGCCGGGGATGGAGGTGCCCCCCGGATCATCGCCCGCCGCGGGGCCCGCCCCCGACTCGACGGTCGGCCGCGAGGCCGCTCCACGGCCGGCCACGATCACGACCGGCCGGAGCGCTGGGGTGCCCTCGCTGGCGCCATCGCGCCCGCGAGCTTCGCGGCGGTCGAGGCCTTCGCGAGCGAGACCGTCACGGCCCGCGTGAGCGTCGCGAGCTGGCCCCCAGGGCTCTTCGCGACGATCGTGAGCGTCCACCGGCCGGCGCCGAGCTGGATGGAAGACGCGAACGAGCCATCCGCCCCGACTGCAGCGGTAACGGGTTTCGGTGGCGCGGGCGGCGAGCCGGGCTTCGCCGACGACACCGCGCCGGGCGCCGGCCCGAGGTACGCGCCACTGATCGTGACGGTCTCCGCGCCGGTCGCGGTCCCGGCAACGGGCACGGTGCCGCTCGTGAACGTGGCGCCGTCGGCCGGCGAGCTCAGGGCCAGGACCGGCGCACCCGCCGGCCCCAGTGGCACCGTGATGTAGACGGTCGTCGGCGTGGCGCTCGTCTTGCCGGTGGCCGGGTCCGTGGCCGTGACGTCGAACTGGTTCCGACCGCGCACCAGGTCGACCTGCGCGGACCACCTGCCATCAGAGCCGGAGGTGACGCGCACGGTCGCCTTGCCGGGCGTGTCGATCGCGACCGTCGCACCCGCCAGCGAGGAGCCGCGCAGCGTATAGGACGTGGCAGCGGGGTCCACCGCCGTCACGGCGCTGAGCGGGTCCGTCACGGTGACCTGCGGCGGCTGCGAGAACCGGACGAGCTGCATGACCAGGTAGGCCGCGAACACGACGACGCCCACCGCAAGGAGGACCGCGAGGATCGTGCCCCGCCCGATCGTGATCGACTGCCGCGGCGCCTCGAGCCCCGCCGGCACGACGACGATCGGTGCGGTCGGCCCCTCGCCCCGCTCCCGGCGCCACTGGCGCAGGACGTCCTCCGGGTCAAGGCCGAGGTAGATCGCGTAGTTGCGCAGGAAGCCCTTCGTGTAGACGGTCCCCGGCAGGTCGCGGAAGTCGCCGCGCTCGAGCGCCGCCAGGTACCGGATCCGGATCTTCGTGTCGCGCTCGGCGCGGTGCAGGTCCACTCCCTTGAGCTCCCGCGCCGCCGCGAGCCGCTCGCCGACCGGGGGCTCGGACGGCGGCAACGGATCGGTCGGAGGCCGCTCGCCTCGTCTCCGACCCACGAACCGGCCGGGCTCACCCGGCAGCGACGTGGGCAGCCGGGGACGCGTGAGCGACGGCCGACGGACCGGCCCGCTGCCCTGCGGCCGCGCCTGGTCGTCGCGGGAGCTCACGGGAGCTCCTCGTCGGCCGCGCCTCCTCCGCGTGCATCCGGGACCTCTCGACGGAGGACCTGGCGGGCGCTGGAGCCCTCGAACGGGCCGATGTACCCGCGCGCCTCGA
Source organism: uncultured Chloroflexota bacterium (assembly GCA_903928275.1). Lineage (GTDB taxonomy): Bacteria > Chloroflexota > Limnocylindria > Limnocylindrales > CSP1-4 > CAIYQJ01. The sequence goes on along the minus strand of CAIYQJ010000290.1, from coordinate 1,486 downwards.
GCTGGTCGATGATCCGGGCGGCGCGGGCGTAGCCGATCTTCAGGCGGCGCTGGAGCAGCGAGGCCGACGCGCGGTCGTACTCGCCGATGGCGATGACCGCGTCGGCGAACAAGCGGTCCACCTCGTCGTCGGGGTCGTCCTCGACCCTGGCGGTCGTGTCGTCGTCACTCTCGACGATGCTGAGGTCATAGTGCGGGTCGGCCTCCGCGCGCCAGTGGGCGGTGACGCCGCGGATCTCGCGGTCGCTCACGAAGACGCCCTGGAGCCGGATCGGCCGCGGCAGGTCCGAGGGCTGGAAGAGCATGTCGCCGCGGCCGATGAGGTCCTCCGCGCCGGGGGCATCGAGGATCGTCCGGCTGTCGATCTGGGACGCCATCGCGAAGGCGATCCGGCTCGGGAAGTTCGCCTTGATCAGGCCCGTCACGACGTTGACCGACGGGCGCTGGGTGGCGAGCACGAGGTGGATGCCGGTCGCGCGCGCCTTCTGGGCGAGCATGACGATCGGCTCCTCGACCGAGCGGCCGTCGCGCATCATGAGGTCCGCGAGCTCGTCGACGATGATGACGATGTACGGGAGCCGGTCGGCGGGGTCGACGCGCGTCTCGTTGTACGCGGCGATGTTCCGGGCGGTCGCGCCGGCGAACTTGCGGTAGCGGGTCTCCATCTCGCGGGCGCACCACTGGAGCGCCGCCTTCGCGCGGCTCGCCTCGGTGATGACCGGCACGAGCAGGTGCGGGATCCCGTTGTAGTCCGCGAGCTCCACGCGCTTGGGGTCCACGAGGATCATGCGCAGCTCGTCCGGCGTCGCGCGCACGAGGAAGCTCGTGATGAGCGCGTTCACCATGACGCTCTTGCCCGAGCCGGTGGCGCCGGCGATCAGGAGGTGCGGCATCCGCGCGAGGTCGGCGGCGCGCGCGTGCCCGGCGACGTCGCGCCCGAGGGCGAACGCGAGCTTCGACGGCGCCTTCTGGACCTCGGGATCCTCGAGGATCCGGCGGAGGCCGACGACGTTGAAGTCGTTGTTCGGGATCTCGATGCCCACCACGGTCTTCCCCGGGATGGGCGCCTCGATGCGGATCGTCCGCGCCGCGAGGGCCATCGCGAGGTCGTCGGACAGGGCCTCGATCCGGCTCACCTTCACCGACGGGTCCGGCGCGATCTCGTACTGCGTGACGACGGGACCCGCGTTCCAGTGCGTGACGGTGACGGGGATGTTGAAGCTCGCGAGCTTCGCCTCGATGATCCGCGCGTTCTGCGCGTGGTCCATCCCGGTGTCCGTGCTCCGGATCGCGATGTCGTCGAGGAGCGTCAGCGGCGGCAGCACGTATGGGCGGCGCTCGCGGGCCAGGGGCGAGTCCGAGGCCCCCGTCATGCCGTCGCGGTCGATGCCGGCGCCGATCGCGACGACCGGGTCCGTCGCGGCGCGCACCGCGCCTGCGGCTGCAACCACGCCGACGGCGGCCGCGGCCGTGCCCCCGGCCACGGC
>CAIYQJ010000289.1 GCA_903928275.1 uncultured Chloroflexota bacterium | reverse complement strand
GGCCTCGCGATCATCGCGACGAGCTTCGTGAACCTCGGCATCTCGACCGCGTTCGAACGCTCCTACGGCGTCCTCAAGCGTCTCGGCGGCTCGCCGCTCACGCGCGGGGGCCTGCTGGCATCGAAGATCCTGGCGGTCGCGGCCGTCGAGGCGGTCGGGATCGTCATCCTCGTCGCCGTCGCCGTCGCCATCGGCTGGCGCCCCGGCCCGGGGATCGCGCCCGTCGTGCTCGTCGCCGCTGTCGTCCTCGGCACCGCGGCCTTCGCGAGCCTCGGGCTGCTCATGGCGGGCGCGCTCAGGGCGGAGGCGACACTGGCCCTCGCGAACGCGCTCTTCGTCATGTTCCTCCTCGTCGGCGGCGTGATCCTGCCGCTCGACCGTCTCCCGGGCCCGCTCGCGGCGTTCGCCCACGCGCTGCCTGCGGCGGCCCTGACGGACGCGCTGCGCGTGGGATTCGGCCCGGGCGGCGACGCGGTGATCCCGCTCCTGGTCCTCGCCGCCTGGGCGGCCGCCTCGGCGATCCTGACGGCCCGGACGTTCCGCTGGGAGTAGGCGCGACTGTCGGGGCCGGCGGGCCGTGACGGTCAGCGCACCGCCATGCGCTCCGCGGTGCGCCGCGCGAGCGCCATGATCGAGAGCATGGGGTTGACGCCGCTCGCGGTGGGGAACGCGCTCGCGTCGGTCACGTAGAGCCCGTCCACCCCGCGCACCTTCCCGTCCGGGTCGGCCGTGGAGTCCTTCGCGCTCGTCCCGATCCGGCAGCTCGCGAGCTGGTGCGCCGTGAAGAGGAGGATCCGGTTCGGCACGATGCCGCGCCGCTCGATCGCGGCGGCGAACGCGTCGATCGACGCGCCCCGGCCGAACGACAGCGGCGGCGTGTGGAGCGTGACGATCCGTCGCGCGCCCGCCGCGTGGTGGATCCGGGCGAGCTCCACGGTGGCGCGGAGCAGCAGCCGGCGTTCCGGGTCCCCCACTCCGTATTGGATCCGCACGCTGCCGTCGCGGCCGACGCCGATCCGGCCCGGCGTCCGGTCCTTGACGATCCCGAGGAACGCCGCGCAGCGCGAGGCATCCGCGAGCCCGGCGCGATGCTGCGCGTCCGACCACCAGGGGTATCCCGAGGCGATGATGCCGGGGTGCATCGGCGCCGCTTCGATCCGGAACCCGTGCGTCCCGTCGACCTCGGCGAACGCGTCGCTCATGACCGACTGCGGGACGCCGGACCACGGGTGGATCGCGTCGTCGTAGTGGCCGAGGACCGCGGTGACCGGGTGGAGCAGGAGCGATCGGCCCGCCGTGCCGGTCGCGATGCCAGATCGCAGGAGGACCGCGGGCGAGAGGATCGACCCACCGGCGAGCGCGACGAGCGGCGCCCGGACCGTGATCTCGCCGCCGGGCACGGACGCCACCACGCCCTCGACGCGGCCGTCCCGCACGAGGATCCGACGGGCCTCCGTCCGGTCGAGGATCGACGCGCCGGCCGCGCACGCGTCGGCGAGGTACGTCCGGAGCACCGACTGCTTCGCCCCGGAGCGGCAGCCCACCGCGCACGGCCCGCAATCCGTGCAGCCGCGGACGTTGCGCGGGATAGTGACCGAGGGCAGGCCGAGCGCGGCGAGACCCCGCTCGAGCGCGGCGTTCGGGCCGTTGCGGGCGCTCTCCCCCGACGTCACCCCCAGTCGGGCCTCGACCGCATCGTAGTGGCGGTCCAGGTCGTCGACGCCCGCCGCTCGCCACTCCTCGCGGATCGCGTCCGGCAGCCGGAGCGACGAGCTCCAGTTCACGACCGTCCCGCCGCCCACCGCGTTCCCGGCGCGGATCGAGAGCCATCGGTCGCTCGTCGCCGCCAGCCCCCTGTCGAGGAACAGCTTCTCGAGGCCGGCGAGCTCCGGCCCGCCGAAGTCACGCTCCGTCACGTTCGCCGCCCGCTCCAGGACCACGACGCGCTTCCCCGACGCGGCGAGAACGGCCGCGGCGACGCCGCCGCCCGCCCCTGACCCGATGACACAGGCGTCCGCCTCCACGATCTCGCCGGGGCGCGGCGTCCGCACGTCGAGGACGGATGCGTCGGGGACGTCCGGCGCGGGCGCGGTGACTCCCGTCAGCGCGCGGTACGGCGAGGACTCGATGCCGTACAGGAGGATGAGGGTGAGCCGCTTGAGGTCCTGGAAGCCGGTCCGCGTGAGCGGGACCGGGCTGGTGCCCAGCCGCCGGAGGAATGCCTCGCGCTCGGCGAGCGGCAGTCGCGAGAAGCGCACCGGCCGGCCCACGAGCCCCAGGTTGAGGATGGGGTTCTCGACCGCGCGGAGGAGGAGACGCAGCTGCAGGACGAGATCGGGACGGCCGAGCGCCTCGACCTCCGCGAGGAGCCGCTCGTGGATCCCGAGCGCGCTCGCGGACGGCAGCCCCCTGGGGACCGCGGGGTCGACGCCGGGAGGCTCGCCGGGGGCGAAGGTGTCGACGATGGCGGCGAGGGTCTCGAGGTGGGAGGGCATCGGTGGAGGGTAGCCCAGCGGACGGCGCGTCGGCGCCCGAAAAGGGTAGAACCCCGGGTGGTCGGGCCCGGGGTTCTCGGTGGAGTCTGGAGTTGGTTGCGGGGAAGGGATTCGAACCCTTGACCTTCGGGTTATGAGCCCGACGAGCTGCCGCTGCTCCACCCCGCGAAGGGATGATATGCCCGGACGCGTGGGACAGTCAAACGTGGGGGTCGCCGGCGGCAGGGACAGGGGTCCGCCCGGGACCGGCGTGGAGCATGCTGGACCGGTTGGGACGAACGGGGCCGGCACGACCGGCAGGCGGGGGTGACGAGGGGACCCGGGTGCCCGGCCGAGCCCCATCTCTCTTGACATCGAGACCCTGAGCACAGAAGGTGTCGCACGTCATGGAAGCCAGGACCGGTCCCGAGGACGCGAGCGACCACCTCCGCCCGGTGGTCACCGTCGCCGTCTTCGTCGTGACCGTTGCCGTGAACAGCCTCGCGAACATCATCCCGATCGGCGGGCACACGACGGCGGAGATCTCGGACCGGTTCGCGGTCCTCGTCGTCCCGGCGGGCTACGTGTTCTCGATCTGGGGCCTCATCTACGTTCTCCTCGGCGTGTTCACCGTCTACCAGGCGCTCCCGAGCCTGCGGACCGACCCCCTCCTCCGACGACTCGGCTGGCTGCCCGCGCTGACGGGCCTCCTGAACATCGCATGGATCCTCCTGTGGCAGAACGAGCAGTTCGCGCCCACCCTCCCGGTGATGGTCGGGCTGCTCGTGACGCTCGCGATCATCGAGATCCGGATCCGCGGTGACAGGATCGCCCGCACGGGCGCCGAGCGCTGGGCCGTCGCGGTCCCGTTCTCCGTCTACTTCGGCTGGATCACGGTCGCCACGATCGCGAACGCGGCGACGGTCCTGGCGTGGGCCGGGTTCGCGGGCGGCGGCATCGATCCGGCCGCCATCGCCTCCGCCGTGCTGCTCGTGGGCCTCGCGATCGCGATCGCGATGATCGCGCGGTTCCGCGATCCCGCGTATGGCCTCGTCATCGTGTGGGCGTACGTCGGGATCGTCGTGAAGGACTCGGGGTCGTCGCTCGTGCAGGTCGTCGCCGGGGTCGCCGCCCTCGTCGTGGCGGTGGTCGTCGTCGTGGTGCTCGCGGGCCGGCTGCCGGGGCGCGGGCGGCGGGCGGCGGGCGCGGCCGTGACCGCCGGCTGAGGGGCCCGGACCGGTGGGACGAGGGGCACTGGGCCGGCCCTCGCGCTCCCGTCAGACTCGCGTCGTCGGCAGTGATCCACCGACGGACTGGAGCGTCCCACTGGGGGTGCCCGATGGTCCGCTTCCTCGTGTTCCTCGCCGTGGTCGGGATGCTGGTGATCGCGTGCGTCGGCGGAGGCACCGGGACCGCGATGCCGGCGACCACGGGGCTCGTGACCGCCCTGCCGTCTCCCGCCGGCGTGGCGGGCACTGCCGTCGTGTCCTCTCCTGTCGCCCCGCCGACCGTCGCCGTCGTCGCGCCGTCTCCGTCCGTGCCGCCGGTCACCCGGACGCCACGGCCGACGGCCACCCCCGAGCCTGCGTCGGTCGTCCCGGCGACGGGCGTCACGATCGTGCAGGAGGAGCCGTCCCAGTTCGAGCTGTGGTCGCCGAAGGGCCAGCGGGTCTTCGTCGACGTCGAGATGCCGGACGAGCTGACGAGCCCGCCGACTGCCGCCGACGTCCTCCTGACGACGCACTGGCACCAGGATCACTACGTCCAGAGCTTCATCGACGCGTTTCCCGGGAAGGCGATCAACGTCCAAGAGGGGGCGCTCACCGCGGGCGACGTGAAGATCCTGTCGATCGCGGCCGGGCACAACGAGGGCGACCCGCTCCTGCCGAAGGACGGCACCGACTACATCTTCATCGTCGACATCGGCGCGATCCGCGTCGCGGTGTTCGGCGACCTCGGCCAGGAGGCACTCACGCCGGCGCAGATGAAGGCGCTCGGGAAGGTCGACGTCGCGACCTCGCAGCTCGAGAACATGTTCAGCTACGAGACCGTCGAGAACCGCAAGGCCATCGCGCAGATGACCCAGGTGGGCCCCGCCATCCTCATCCCGACACACTTCGACGGGCTCCCGGCGGCGAGGATGGCCATGGCCGCGTGGCCGGCGACGACCGCGGGGCGGTGGGTGACCGTCTCGCGCGACCGGCTGCCGAAGGCGACGACCGTGCTGTTCATGGGCGAGTTGGGCCCCGCATACCGGAAGCTCCTCGGGATCACGACCCCGAGCTGGTAGAGCTGGCAGCACCGCGGCTCCCGACGTCCAGGGGCGCTCCGGCGAGGCCCGGCTCTCAGCGCGGCAGGGCCGGGTCCGTGTCGGGGGTCGCGGCGGCCGGCGGCCAGTAGTCCCGCGCGAGCTTCATGACGCCCAACGCGAGGACCGGGCCCATCGTGAACGTGCCGATGAGGGCGGCCTGGACGAGCCCGGGGTCGTACCAGGCCATCTCGAGGATCGCGCCCACGAACGTGACGTAGAGGTAGCCGTAGACGAGGAGGGGGACGGCGTTCATCAGCCTGCCCGTGACCCGGTCCGGGTGCGGGACGAACAGCGTGAACACGAAGACGACGAAGAACGGCACGCCGACCCATCCCATGAAGTTCTCGATCGGGATGCCACCGGATCCCTGCCAGACGGCGAGCCCCGGGAGGTAGGCCCCGCCGCTCCACCACCACCACGAGGTCCCGCCGAGCACGTCCTGCCAGACGCGCGAGACGGCGAACGGGTCGACCATGAGGTCGAAGGCGGACAGGAGCACGCCCGTGGCGAGGCCGATGAGGGCGCTCCACGCGACCTTGCCGTACCACGTGGTGCCGCGGCGCACGCCCCCGAGGTCCATGAGCCAGTCGACGAGCATGTACGCGGCGTAGAGGACGACGCCCCATACGACGATGACGAGCACGGGCACGCCGCCGAGGCGAGGTCCGAGCGCGTCCGTGTAGTCGTACGCACCGAAGAACCAATCGTAGTGGCTGCCCATGTACTCGGCGAAGAACGTGACCGCACCGGCGAGCACGAAGAAGATCGCCGCCTGTCGCCCGCCCATGACCCTCGTGGCGTGCCAGATGGACACGGCGTACATGAGGCCGAGTCCCATGCCGGCGACCTGCATCTGGAGCGCCGCAGCATGGCCGACCCAGCTGGCGACGAGGACCGCCGTGATCAGGCAGTAGAAGAAGAGGACGACACCGATGACGACGAGCTCGGTGCGGGTCGAGCCGCGGATGGCGGCAGCCAGGGAGTGTGGCGAGGCGCTCATGCCATCCGTGTGCTGAGCGCCTCCCGCCAGACCTCCACCGCGCGCGGCCACCATGCGTCCACGTGGTCCGCGTCGCCGTACCAGTGCTTCGCGATGACGTTGGCGTGCTCCGCGTCGTGGAGGACGATCGACTCGACGCCGGGCAGGAGCGCCGCCGCGAGCGGCGTGATCCCGTCGCCAGGGATCGATGCCCCCTCCGGCGCGGAGACGACGCCGCGGTAGAACCGGTCGATCCGGCGCGCCTTCCGGTCCCCGGACGAGCTCGAGACGATCGCGTCCGAACCCACGCAGAGATAGCCCGTGCGCGGGGCCGCGAACGCGCCGGGGACGTGCTCGTTCGCCCAGCGCGATGTCGCGCCCATCCTCTCGGCCGACCGCCCCTCGGCGTCGGACATCTGCGGCGTCCCGAGCGTGACGATCGCGCCGATCCGGCCGGAGGCGTTCATGCGGCGTCCCTCGAACGGGTCCGGCGACGTGAGGATCCGCGCGATGACCCCGCCTGCCGAGTGGCCAACGACGAGGACCGGGGCGCCCGCGCTGGCCTCCGACGCCGCCGACGCCGCGCACGTGTCGAGGAGCGCCCTGCCCACGCGCGAGGCGATGGGTCCCTGGCCGCGCACCGCCGCGAGCATCCAGTCCGGCGTCCAGATCGGCGCGATCAGGACGGCCGGCGCCCCCCGCTCGATGAGCAGGTCCCGCAGGCCGCGGTAGATCGGCGGCGACGACATGAAGCCACCGACGATGAGGACGGTCGGCGCGACCGTGTCGATCCGGTCGCGCCACGGGTTGGTGGTCGGGAGTGCGGTCATGTGGGTTCCTTCGTCGGGATCGGGGCAGGATATGGGTCGACGAGAACGGTGCGCTTGAGGCTCGGGTCGTCGCCGTCGAGCCGACCGCGTCCGACGGCGAGCGCGACGAGCGTCGTGGCGAGCATCGTCGCACCGAACGCCTGGAACGGCAAAGCGACACCCCGCGCCCACAGCTGCCCGGCGACGAGCGCGCTCACGATGAACCCGAGCGTGCCGGCCGCCCCGAAGAGGCCCTGGGCCGTGGAGCTCCGGCCGGACGGTGAGCCCCAGCTGACGACGGCGTAGACCGCCGGGCTCAGGAGCGCGAACCCGGTCGCGTCGATGAGGCTCACGCCGATGACGAGGTAAGGGTCGCCGACGAGCGGATAGAGGAACGCCGCGACGATGATGAGCGCGGAGCCCGCGATGATGAACCGAAGCGAGCCCACCCGATCCACCCAGCGCCCCACGATCGGTGCCAGGAAGATGACGGGCACGCCGAAGATCGCGAAGCTGATCCCGATGAGCGTGAGACTGGCGCCGAGCTGCTGCATGAAGAGGCTCCAGACGACCTCGTACGTGCCGGAGGCGAAGAACGCCCCGAAGTTCACGATCACGGCGGAGACGAGCATCCGGTTCCACATGCTCGCCGGCGGGAGCCAGATCGTCCGCGTCGGAAGGCCATCGGCGACGAGCGGCGGCGCGGTGCCGAGCCCCGGCGAGCCGTCGGCCGGCGGCAGGGCCATGCCGTGCCGCGGGTGGTGGCGACCGGGCTCCCGGGCCGCGAGCGCGAGGTAGATCGCGGCGATGGTCCCGGCGATCGTCCCGAAGACGAACGGGAACCAGGTCCCCAGGACGGCCCCGCCCAGGCCGCCGACCGCCGGGCCCACGATGAAGCCGCCCATCTGCGCGGCACCGTAGATCCCGAAGGCCTCGCCGTGGCTCTGGTCGTCGGTGGCGTCCACGATGAAGCCGCGCGCGGCAGGGTCGTACATGGCCGCGCCGATCCCCGAGACGAACCGCGCGGCGAAGAACCACGCGGGCCCGATGAGGACGAGGGGCAGGAACGAGACCAGCGTCGAGATGAGGAGACCGACGACCATGAACGGCACGCGCGGCGTCCGGTCCGCGAGCCACCCGAAGATGGGCTCCGCCACGAGCCGGGCGGCCGGCCATGCGGCCATCACCAGGCCGAGCGTGACCGGGTCGATGCCGTTGTCGCTCAGGTAGAGCGGAAGGATCGGAAGGATGGCGCCGAAGCCGAGCCAGATGATGGCCTCGGCGACGAGCAGCGGCAGGATGGGACGCCAGCGGTGGAGGAACGCCTCCGTCCGGCTGCGACCGACGTGGGAGGGGGTCATGGGACACCGATTCGGGGCCCCATCGTACATTCCGACCGGGCGGCTCTCCGGGCCCGCGTATCATCCGCGCGTGTCCTGGCTCGTCCTCGCGGTCGCCGTCCTGGCGTTCGCCCTCGCCCTCCTCCCCACGCGCCGGCTCTTCATGGCCGGCTGGCGTCCGGTGCCACTCGCCGCCTACCTGGTCGTCCTCATGTCGCTCGCGATCGTCCTCGTGCTGTTCCGGGCGGGGATCCGCGTGCTCCTGCCGATCCTCCTCGTCCTCTACGTCGCGCCCTTCGTGGGCGCCCCGGAGATCCTGTCGCGCACGATCACGCGGCTCGGGCCCGGCCGGGGCGGGCGGGGTGGACCTGTCGTCATCGACGGGGTCTCGCGGCCGTCGACGTCGGATCCCGGACCCGGGGAGACCGGGCCCGTCGGCGCGCCGCGGCCGCCCGGCCAGGACCCGCCTCCCGCGCCACCATCGTCCCCCGGCGCGGGCGCATGACGCTGGGACCCATCGGCCTCCACGGGGGCGGGGAGCTGGTCCCGGGCGACGAGCCGTTCCTCCGCGCCCTCCTCGAGGCAGCCGGTGGGCCTGCCCGAACGCGCACCGCCTCGCGCGTGCCCGGCTCCGTCGAGAAGAGCGAGGCCGACCACAGGCGGATCGTGATCCTGCCGACGGCCGCAGCCGGCGAGCGGCCCGAGCTCGCCGTCGCCCATGCCCGCGACGCGTTCGGGCGCATCGGCGTCGAGCTGGGGGTGAGCACCCGCGTGGTCGGGGCGATGGTCCTCGATGCCCGATCTGCCGGCGACCCGCGGTGGGCGGCGGCGATCGCCGGAGCCGACCTCATCTACCTCCCCGGCGGCGACCCGGGCCTCGTCGCTGGTGTCCTGCGGGGCACGCTGGCGGCCGGGGCCATGCTCGCCGCGCGGGCACGCGGCGCGACGGTGGCCGGAGCTTCCGCGGGCGCGATGGCGCTCGCCGGCTGGACATGGACGCGATCGGGTGGCACCGCCGGCCTCGGGTTCGTGCCGGGGCTGGTCGTCGTCCCGCACGCGGGGAGGTTCGCGGGCACCGATCTCGGCGGCGCACGCGCGTGGCTCGGCGACGGCCTGCCGGACGGGACCGGGCTTCTCGCCCTCGACGAACGGACCGGAGTCCTGTCGGCGGCCGGTTCGGCGCCGTCGCGGGCCTGGCGCGTCGCCGGCGCGGGCAGAGCGACGTGGCTCCCGGCCGGGACCACCGAGCCGGTCGTCGCCCGGGACGGCGACGACCTCGTCCTGGACGCCTGACCGCTCGGCTCCGGCCATCCGGTGATCCCGCGCTCCGGCCGCAGGTGCGGCGACCTTACGCGCCCCTTACGGCGGCCGGGCGAGGACCTGACGCGTGCCTCCCATCGTGCGGGCATGGCCGCCGCGGAGCGGCCGCGGAACCCGGCGATACCGGGCCATCCACCCCCTGCAAGGAGACCTCCCATGCGGAAGTCCACCGCGCGCGTCGCTCTCGTCGGCGCCGCGCTCCTCGTTCTCGGCGTCATGGGCGCAGGTGCCGTCAGCGCGGCCCCGGGCCAGGCGCCCGCAGCGGCTCCGTCGGCGTCTGCGAAGCCGGCCGGCGGGCCCTTCGACAAGGTCCTCCGGCGCATGGTCCACGCGACGGTCGTCGTGCGGAATGCGGACGGGACCGTCGCCACGTACCAGCTCGACCGCGGCACCATCGCGTCGGTGGGATCGGGCACGATCACCATCTCGGAGGCCGGGGGCGGGACCGCGACCGTGTCGACCGATGCAGCCACGCGCGTCCGCAAGAACGGGGCGAAGAGCGACCTCTCCAGCCTGGCCGCGGGCGACAAGGTCTCGGTCGTGAGCGAGGTCCAGGGATCGACCGCGATGGCGAAGGCGATCGTCGTGCCGAAGCCGCTCGCGGCGCGGCTGCCCGCGCCCACGAACTGAAGACTCCCCGGCCGGACGCGCTCGACGCCGCTCGGCGCCGGGTGTGTCCGGCCGGGGCGGAGCGGCGCCCCCTGCGCTCGACACGCGCACGGCGCCGTGGTAGGTTCCCGCAATGCTCCGCCGTCTGGCGGCGGGGGTGGCCGTCGCGGTCGCGCTCTCGAGCGCGACGTTCGCGGCGGGCTCGGTGCTCGTTCCGGCACCGGTCCGTGCGGTCTCAGCCTGTACCGGCTGGGCAAGCGAATCCATCCCGCCCGATTCCATCCGTGTCCTCCGGACTCTCGGCCCCGACGCCGGGAAGGTTCAGGTCGTGCCGTTCCGCTCGTACGTGGAGACGGTCATGGCCGCCGAGTTCGGCCCGGGAACCCCCGTCGAGGCGATGCGGGCTGGAGCCGTGGCGGTCAAGCAGTTCGCCTGGTACAAGGCCATGCACTGGCGGGGCGGCACCAACCGCGCCGGCGAGTGCTTCGACATCTACGACAACGGCAACGACCAGTGGTACCTGCCGCTCTCGAAGACTCCCGCCCGTTCACAGATCGACGCCGTGGCGCACACGTGGCCGCTGTCCGTCCGCAAGGGCGGCCACTTCTTCTCCACGGGGTACTGGTCCGGCCCCGACGCCCCGTGCGGAACGGCGGCGAACGGATACCGTCTCCTCCAGATCAGCGCGTCCCGGTGTGCCCGGGACGGGATGACCGCCGAGCAGATCCTCCGGGCCTTCTACGGGCCAGACCTCGCGGTGGTCCGGCCCGGCACCGCGGACATGGACGCCGACGGGATCGGCGACCTGGCCGTGGGCATCGACGGCAGCTCGATCGGCGGCGGCTCGATCGGCGGGACGGTCCGCCTCTACGATGGCGCCGAGCTCGCCCAGGCCGGCGTGAGCGCAGCGGCCTCCGGAGACACCGGCTCCACTCCGATCGACGCGCCGCCCGATGCGCCGCGGGGCGTCGGCGACGTGGACGGCGACGGGCGGGCCGACCTCGCGTACGTCCGCGCCAGCGCGACGGGCCTCCCGGAGGTCGTCGTGGCGCGGTTCGTCGCCGCCGGGGTCGCGAGCGCGGCGGACTTCAACGGTCCGGCCGACTACCGCGCGGCGGCCCTGACCGCTGCCACCGTCGGGACCGTCCTCGAGCCCCCGCAGGCATGGTGGTCGGCGCAGGACACATCGGGACCGCTGTCCGTCATGCCGACGGCGGTCCTCGTCGCCGACTTCTCGGGCGACGGCCGCGCCGACGTCGCGTACGTCTCCACGGACCCTGCGACCGGCCTCCTGTCCATCGAGATGCTCGTCTCGAACGGGTCGTCATTCGACCCGCCCGTCCGGTGGTGGGCGGGCCTCCGGCCCGAGGATGTCCGGGCCGCCATCGCGGGCGACTACGACGGCGACGGCCGGGTGGACGTCGCGCTGGTCGGCGACGGCCTCCAGGACGCGTCGACGCTCCCGGACGCGGCGGCGCCCTCAGCGGCCCGGACCCTCAGCGTCGACGTGCTTCGCGGGACGGGCGCGGAGGCGTTCGACGACCCGGTCGCGTGGGCCCGCCTGCCGGTCCCCGCCGGCGCCGACCCCGTTGTGCTCGGCGGCGACTGGAACCGCGACGGCCGCAGCGACCTCTTGGCGATCTGGGGGAACGAGCCTTCGGGCATCCAGGCGACCGCCCTTCTCTCGGACGGTCGGCACCTCTCGCCGAGCATGTTCCGGTCGACCGTCTCCGGGTTCGACGTCTCGTCGGCGCGGTTCGCGACCGCGGACGTGAACGGCGACGGTCGCACGGACGTCGTCGCGTTCTATGACGGGGGCGCCGCCGGGACGCGGATCATCCCGTTCATCTCCACGGGCTCGCGGCTGACCGCGCTGCCGACCACGCTCGACCCGTCGGCCACGTGGAGCGCGGTGCGGCCGTTCTGAGCATGAGCGACGACAGTCGGACCCTCGACCCGTCGGTCATCGCGCCGAGGCTCGGTCGGCGGACGGAGGAGGCGCTCTCCTACGCTCTGGCGGTGCACGGCGCCCAGGTCCGCAAGCGTCTCCCGGTCCCGTATGTGAGCCACCTCCTCGCGGTCGCGTCGCTCGTGCTCGAGGACGGCGGCGACGAGGAGCAGGTCGTCGCTGCGCTCCTCCACGACGCCGCCGAGGACCAGGGAGGCGAGGGGCGACTCGCGGACATCCGATGGAGGTTCGGGTCCGACATCGCGGCGATGGTGGCCGCGCTGAGCGATTCGCTGGCGGCCGACCCGGCGCAGAAGGCGCCCTGGCGGACGCGGAAGGCGGAGTACCTGGCGCGACTGCGTCTCGAACGCGACGAGCGGATCGTCCGCGTGGCTCTCGCGGACAATCTGCACAACGCGCGGTGCGTCGTGACGGACGCGTCTGCCGACGACGGCGCCTGGGGCCGCTTCACCGCCGGGCCGGAGGAGACGCTCGGGTACTATCGGGCGTGCCTGGAGGCGTTCGAGGGCGGACCGCTGCGGAGTCGGTACATCGCGGAGCTGCGGCGCGTGGTCGAGACGATGGCGACGCTCGTCGCGGGCCGCGGGCCGCGCATCGATGGCACCGACGACCCCCGGCGGGGCGACGGGGCGGGGTCGTGAGCCCGCTGGGATTCGAACCCAGGACCGAGCGCTTAAAAGGCGCCTGCTCTGCCGCTGAGCTACGGGCCCCGGTCGGAGTGTAGCGTGGGCGGCCGCCCGCGCCGGAGCCCGCGCCGCCGTCCGCCGGTGTGCCGGCGCCGAAGCCCGTACAATCGCGCATCCAGCCATCAACCCATCCAGCGATCCGGCCGTTCGACAGCGTCGGCCGTCCCCGCCCAGCCTGATCGGGGCCCTTCGTGCGTGACTTCCGGATCGTCGTCGCCGCCCACGGCGGCCTCGCCGCGGCGCTCGTGCGCAGCGCCGAGCTCATCTGCGGGGAGCTGCGCGACGTGACGCCGGTGGGGATCGCGCCCACGCAGACGCCGGAGACGTTCGGGGTCGAGCTCCGGCGCGTGCTCGAGATGGACGACCGACCCGTGCTCGTCCTCACGGACCTCGACGGAGGGTCGCCCACCGTCGTGGCGGCCACGATCGCGTCGGGCCGGCGGGGGACGACGCTCATCGTGGCGGGCGTGACGCTCGGGATGCTCGTGGAGGCGGCGACAGGCATGGAACATCTCGACGAGGCGGCCGTCGTCCGGCTGGTCGAGCGCGGTCGGTCGGGCATCGTGGACGTCTCGACACGGCTCGCGCGGCGCGCGACGGCATGAGCATCCGCCTCGTCAGGGTCGACGACCGGCTCATCCATGGTCAGGTGGTCGCGGTGTGGCTGCGCTCGGTGGGCGCGGACCGCATCGTCATCGTGGACGATCGCGTCGCCGCGGACCCGTTCCTCGTCGAGGTCCTGACCCTCGCGGCACCGGCCGACGTGGCAGTCGAGGTCCTGGACACTGCGGCGGGCGCGAAGCGGGTCATGGAGCTCGTCGACAGTGCGGATCGCGCCTTCGTGCTCGTGAAGACGCCGGCGACCGCCCTCGCCCTGCTCCGCGCGAGCGTCCCGATCGAGGTGCTCAACGTCGGCGGGATGGGGGCGGGCCCCGGGCGCCGCCCGCTCCACCGGAACATCTCCGCGAGCGAGGACGAGCGCGCGGCGATGCGGGAGATCGAATCGACTGGGACGCGCGTCGAGATCCGCGTCGTGCCCGACGATCGACCCATCGCCTTCGCTTCGGTGGACAGGCGTGGCTGACCGGCGACGGACGCGCGGCGGCGTCCGGGCGACGGCGATCGCCCGGACGGTGAAGGGGAGCGCGATGCGGGTCGGGATCATCGGCGCTGCGCTCGCCACGGTCGCGGCGATCGCCGCCACGGCGGCCGTCGCGCTGCTGCCCGGGTCGGCTCTCGCCGCCGGCTTCGTGGCCACGCATGCGGCCAGCGTAGCCGCAGCCACCTCCGCGCCCATGACGGTCACGCCCGTGCAGGCCGCGCTCATCGGACTGGGCTACTACTTCGCGCTGAGCCCGTGGTGGTTCGGGATGAACTTCCTCACGTTCTACCGGCCGCTCCTCGCCGGCCTCTGTGTGGGGATCATCCTCGGCGACCCGTCGAAGGGCGCCCTCATCGGCGCAGCGATCAACCTCTTCTACCTCGGGTTCATCTCCGCCGGTGGGGCCACGCCGAGCGACCCGGCCCTCGCCGGCTGGCTCGGTACCACGATCGCGATCGCCGGCGGGCTCTCGTACGGCGAGGCGCTCGCGCTCGCCGTCCCGCTCGGGTTCCTGGGGACGATCGTCTTCTACACGCGGATGACGGTGGACTCCGCCTTCGTCCACCTCGCCGACCGGTACGCCGAGCGGGGGAACCTGCGGGGCCTCACGATCGCGAACGTCGTCCTGCCGCAGGCGTTCCTCCTCGTCATCGCGGCCGTCCCGGTGTTCTTCGCCGTCCTCAACGGCGTGCCATTCATCGTGGACGTCATCCGGGCGATGCCCGTCTGGATCATCTCCGGGCTCGCGGTGGCCGGAGGCGTCCTGCCGGCGATCGGGATCGCGATGAACATGCGGTTCATCTTCCGCTGGCCGTACATCCCCTACTTCTTCATCGGCTACTTCATGGTCATCGCGTCGGACCGGACGCTGCCGATCGTCATCGTCGGCGCCTTCGGGCTCGCGATCGCCGGGCTCCACGTCGTGTTCACGACCACACCGGCGCCACGTGACGATCCGGCGCGTGCCGCGGAGCCTGAGCGGATGGATGCCGCGCCCGCGACGGCCGTGGCCGTCGCCGCGCCGGGCCTCATCTCACGACTGGACCTTCACCGCTCCTGGCTCCTCTGGACGTTCTTCAGTCATGCCAACTACAACTTCGAACGGCTGCAGGCGACAGGCTTCGCACACGGGATGGCCCCGGTCATCCGGAGGCTGTACACGACGCCCGACGAGATCAAGGCGGCGATGCGACGTCACCTGGTCTTCTACAACACCGAGCCGAACTTCGGCGGCGCGATCAACGGCGCGGTCATCGCGATGGAGGAGCAACGGGCCGCCGGTGCGGACATCGACGACGACGCGATCAACTCGGTGAAGACCGGCCTCATGGGGCCGATCGCCGGCATCGGCGACACGATCACGCAGGGCACGATCACGCCCCTGTTCCTCGCGCTCGGGATCTCGATCGCCGGTGTGCCCACGGTCGTGAACGGGCAGGCGCCGGACCTCGCGGCGGCGACGGGGAACCCGCTCGGCCCGATCGTCTTCCTCCTCCTCGAGACGGTGACGATCCTCGCGATCGCCTACGTCTTCTGGATGCAGGGCTACGCGCGGGGGCGCGGCCTCATCGTCGACATCCTCCGCGGAGGCCGGCTCGGCCAGGTCGTGTCGGGCGCGAGCGTCCTCGGGAACATCGTCCTCGGCGCGCTCGGCGCGACGTTCGTCTCGCTCTGGCTCGCGCCGACCGTGACGGTGAGCAACGCGTACGTGAACCTGCAGCGCGACCTCCTCGACAAGGTGCTGCCGGGGATGATCCCGCTCGCGCTCATCATGGGCACCTGGTGGCTGCTGCGGCGCCGCGTGAGCCCCATCACCCTCCTCGTCCTGTACCTGGTCGTCGCGCTCGTGGGGTCGTATCCGCTCTTCGGTGGAGCGCCGACGTACGTGACGGACAAGTGCGGGTCCGCGGTGTTCCAGCCGTACGGCCCGTGCCCGTCGCCGTCCCCGGCGGCATCCAGCGCGCCGTAGCCTGGCGGGCCGCCGGGCTACGGCGCACGGCGGCCGACGCGCGGCGGGGCTGGCGGCGGACCACGACGGGGCGCATCATCGCCCGGTGGTCGGCAACGATGACCCTGAGCTCGTCCACCTCGTCCAGGCGCTCCTGAAGGCGGTCCACTCCGGCGGGCAGGTGGACGTCCGCGTCGGCCGGGGCCCGGTCATCCGCGTCAGCGCGGAGGATGTCGTCACCGGACAGCGCCTGCTCGCGGTCGCCACGGGCGTGGCGCCGCCGCTCGCCCGCGCGCTCGAGGTCGAGGGCTGGGTCGCGATCGAGCATCGCAGCTTCCGAAGCGCGGGGTTCGCGGGCGGTGGCCGGAGCCCACGGACGCGCTGGCGCGCGGGCGACACCCCCGAGGTGCTCGTCGACGACGTGTCGCGGACCTGGCCGGTCGTCGCCGATCCGGATGTCGACGCGGCCGCCATCGACGTCCTCGAGGCCGCCTACCTCCTCGCCGGTCCGGAGGCCGTCGGCCCGGCGTCCGCGCATCACGTGGCACTCGGTTCCGAGGACGCGCAGCTCGTCGCGATGGGCGCGATCATCGGCGGCACGGCGACGATCGCCGCGACCCTCCTCGCCGCAGCATTGCGCGTCCTGGCCGCGTACCCGCTCGACTGGCTCGGGTCGCTCGTCATCCCCCTCGTCCTCGGGGCCGCGACGTCGTTCGTCGCGAGCCGGGCCGTCCTCCTCGGATTCGCGCGCTTCCGCTCGCTGCGCCCCCAGGCGGAGCCCACCGCGATCGTCGTCGGGGCCCTGGCGCCCGCGCTCGCGATCGTGGGATACACGGCTGCCGCGATCCGCCTGGGCCTGCCCTGAGCAGC
>CAIYQJ010000288.1 GCA_903928275.1 uncultured Chloroflexota bacterium | reverse complement strand
CGATCGGCCGACCATCGTCGCCCCCCTGCTCCCTACAGCAGGCTCGTCGCCCAGTAGCGCTCCGCGTAGCCGGGCAGCCCGCCGAGCTGCGCGATCCGCGCACCCTCCGCGCGCACCGCGTCGGCCATCGGTGCCATGCCCTCGAACAGCCGGTCGATCTGGCTCTCGTACAGCGCGATGCCCCGGATCTTGCGTTCCACGACCTCGGCGATGGCGGCGTACTCAGGCGTGAGCGCGACGTCGGTCGGGAACCCAGCGAGCGAGCCGGCAGGCAGGTCCTCGTGGCGATCTCTCTGCACCTTCCGTGCTCACTCGCAACTGGCTCCAGTGCGCGTACGGGAAGTCCTCGTAGAACGTGACGATCCCGGCGTACCGCGGCCCCCCGGGGGGCACACGTCGAGCGCGGACGCGGACGGCGCCGTCCTCATGCCCCGATATGCCCGCCGCTCGAACGTCCGTCCCACTGGGCTGGTACCTTCGGTCGAAGGGCGACGGCCGAGGCGTCTGTCAAGGTCGTTCCATGAGGCGTGAGCATCGCGAGCCACCGGTCGATGAACCTCGCGCCCGCGGCGTCCCGTCCGCCCCCGCGCCTCTCGTGGCCGTTGTCATTCCGGCTCTCAACGAGGCGGGGAAGATCGGCCGGGTCCTCGACAGCATGCCGCGCGACCCTCGTTTCGAGGCGATCGTCGTGGACGACGGCTCAACGGATGACACCGGCGACGAAGCTCGCGCGCACGGGGCGGTGGTCGTGGTGCGCCACCCCGAACGCCAGGGTGTCGGGTCCGCAATCCGCGACGGCTTCTTCGCCGGACGCGAGCGAGGCCGGCCATGGCTCGCCCTCATCTCCGGCGACGACCAGCACGAGCCGGAGGAGCTCGTCGGCGCCCTCGAGCTCGCTCTGCGCTCTCGCGCCGACTATGTCCAGGGCAGCCGTTGGCGGCGAGGCGGCCGCGTGGTCGGATCCGGCGGCACGCGGGTCGCGGGCACACGCATCTACTCGGCCATCTTCAGCATCCTCACACGGAGGCGCGTGACCGACGCGACGAACGGCTTCCGCGTCTTCCGAGCGTCGATCCTCGACGACCCGGAGATCGACATCGAGCAGCCGTGGCTGGTGAGCTACGAGCTGGAGCCCTACCTCCTGTACAAGGCGATCCGCCGGGGTTATCGCGTGGTGGAGTATCCCGTGACGGTTCGGTACCATGCCCGCGAGGGACACACGAAGATGCGCGGGGCACGCGACTGGTGGAGGCTGTTCCGGCCGGCCATTCTCCTGCGGCTCGGGGTGAAGCGATGACGATCTCCGTCGACTGCGCGTTCGGCGGACGCAGGATCCTCGTGACAGGCGGAGCCGGCTTCGTCGGCAGCCGACTCGTCGCGCGCCTTGCGGAGGCGGGCGCCCGGGTCACCGTGCTCGACGACCTCTTCACCGGTAAGGCTGAGGCCGTGCCGGCCGGCGTCGAGCTCGTCGTCGGTTCCGTCACAGACGAACCTCTCGTCCGTGATCTCGTCGGCAGGGCGACCCTCGTGTTCCACCTGGCGGCGCGGAACATCATCGCGTCCACCGCGAACCCGCGTGATGACTACGCGACGAACATCGGCGGGACCCTCAACGTCCTCCTCGCCGCGCGGGAGGCTCGCGTGGAACGCGTCGTCTACACGTCGTCGGCCTCGATCTACGGGAACCCGCGATCGATCCCGATCAACGAGGAGGACGCGCTCGAGCCGCTCTCGCCATACGCGGTGAGCAAGCTCGCCGGCGAGCACTACTGTTTCGCGTTCTACGAGAGTTACGGGACGCCGGTGTCAGCCGTCCGGTACTCGAACATCTACGGCCCGGGACAGCGGCCGGACAACCCCTACTGCGGTGTCGTCTCCAAGTTCTTCGCGGGCGCGATGGCAGGCGAGGTGCTCGGGATCCACGGGGACGGCCAGCAGACGCGCGACTTCACCTACATCGATGACGCGGTCGAGGCGACGATCCTGGCGGCGATCCACCCGCGCGCGGAAGGCGAGGTCTTCAACGTGGGCACGGGGATCGAGACGTCCGTGAACGACCTCGCGGCCACGATCGCGGAGGTCCTCGAGCGAGAGGTCATCACCGAGCCCGTCGATCGGCGTGATGTCGACAACATCCGACGACGCGTCGTGAACATCGAGAAGGCGCGTCGGATGTTGCGGTGGTCGCCGCAGATGACGATCCAGCGTGGGCTGGCCGAGACGGCGCGATGGCTTCTGAGCGCGGAGGGAGCGGACGCGGCCGGCAGGCGGCCGTCCCGCGGGTCACCGTCTCCGGGGGCCGGCCCAGACAGTACGGCGGCCTCGCTCCCCCAGGGGGGCCGGCTCTGACAGTTCGGCGGCCCCGCTGCCTTGGGCGGGCTCGGCGGATTTGCTCTCCAATGGAACCCATCCCTGCTGCGGGCAGGCTGTCTAGCTTCCACCGATCGCCGCGTCCGCGACGAGACCCTCGGCGTCGCTCGGGCCATGGAGAACCCATGGTGCGGCCCCGGCAAGCAGGAGCGCCCAGAACTCCATCCGAACGACGGGTGTGGCGTAGATCGAGGCGACGACCGCGACGACGAAGGCGATCCGGGGTCGGGCCCGCAGGACGACGATCGCGATCCCGGCGACGATCCACACGCCCACGATGGCGTAGTGGGCGACCCCCGTGTCCACGCCCTGCGCAACCAGCAACCCGGGCACGCTGAGCGCGGTCGGCTGGATCGCCCCACCGAGGGACGTGCGCATGTACGTCATCCACGCGTTGGCTCCGGCCACCAAGACTGACAGAGCGCCGATGACGCAGACAGTTCCAACGGCGACGATGGCCGCGAGCCAGCGGCGTCGCACTACGTAGAGAAGACCGATGAGCGCAGGACCGACGCGTACGACCGTCGCGAACCCTGTCGTCAGCCCACCGACCAGTCCCACTCTCGAGGACAACCCCAGCCAAGACGCGGTGAGAATGGGGAGCAGGTATGCGTTGACGTTCCCCGACAGCGCGGTCTTTGCGATCGGAATGGACAGGATGGTGACGAGGATCTGGACACCGATCCCGCCGCGGACGATCATCCACGCCACGGTCGCGGTCACCGCGACGAATCCGCCAGCCGCCCACAAGGTCATGGCGGCGTCGGCCGGAAGCGCGAGAAGCGGCACCCAGACGATAGCCATCGTGGGGGGCGCCAGAAGCGGGAGCGGGAACAGGGTCGGATACCCGAAGACCGGCCTGTCGCCGGGTCCGATGCCGTACAGAGGGTGTCCGTCCCGCAGCCGCTCCGCTGCCGCCAGGTAGTTCCACGGGTCGCCCGTCGGAGACGTCGGGTGAAGCAAGTCGGGCCGCCAGACGATCCCCGTGACGAGGACGGCGCACACTACGGTCACCGCTGCGACGACCCGCCACAGGACCGGTCTGAACAGTACGCGGACCCCTGGAGCCGCGCGGAGGCCGCGCGGAGGGCCAGAATCGACCATCGTCGCCCCCCTGCTCCCTACAGCAGGCTCGTCGCCCAGTAGCGCTCCGCGTAGCCGGGCAGCCCGCCGAGCCGCGCGATCCGCGCACCCTCCGCGCGCACCGCGTCGGCCATCGGCGCCACGCCCTCGAACAGCCGGTCGATCTGGCTCTCGTACAGCGCGATGCCCCGGATCTTGCGTTCCACGACCTCGGCGATGGCCGCGTACTCGGG
>CAIYQJ010000287.1 GCA_903928275.1 uncultured Chloroflexota bacterium | reverse complement strand
GGAGCTCGGCGCGGCCGGCGGCCCCGTCATCTGCGCCGCCCAGCACGACGACCCCCACCTCCGCCGCCGCGCGCTCGCGGCCGGCGCCGACCGCGTCCTCGCCTACCGCGCGCTTCACGAGCGCGGCGCCGCGCTGCTCGCCGGGTGGCCGGTCCCGGCGACCGCGACGAGCGGGCAGGGGACCGCATGACACAGGCTGCCGGCGCGGAGCCCCGCCGGGCGATCGGTGCCGGTCGCCTCGCCCATCGCCTGTCGCGCGCGCGCCACCTTGCCGTCGAGGCGGGCGTCGACGCGCTCCTCGTCGGGGTCGGGGCGGACCTCCTCTACCTGGCCGGGTACCGCGCCCTGCCACTCGAGCGCCTGACGATGCTCGTCGTCCCCGCCGTGGGCCGCCCGTCGCTCATCGTTCCCCGCCTCGAGTCGATGGCCGCCCGCGCCACGGCCGTCGCCGAGGCCGGGACCGTGGCCGTCATGCCGTGGGACGAGCGCGACGATCCCGTCGATCTCGTGTGCGCCGCGATCGGGCTCGAGGGCGGCGGGTCCGGGGGCCGCGGCGTCCGGATGGTCGCCGTCTCGGACCGGCTCTGGGCGACGTTCCTCCTCCGCCTCCAGGCCGCCCTGCCCGGCACCCGCTTCGATGTGCTCTCCGGCGTCCTCCGCGGGGAGCGCGTCGTGAAGGACCCCGACGAGGTGGAGCTCCTCCGCGCTGCCGCGCACGCCGCGGACCGGGTCATCGAGACGATCGCCCACGGCCGGCTCATCGGGCGGAGCGAGGCCGACGTGAGCCGCGAGATCCGTGACCGGCTCCTCGCCGAGGGCCACGACGAGGCGTCGTTCGCGATCGTGGGCAGCGGCCCGAACTCGGCCTCGCCGCACCACCAGCCCACCGACCGCGCGATCCGCGCCGGCGAGCCGATCGTCCTCGACATCGGGGGGACCCTGGCGGGCTACGGGAGCGACGTGACACGGACGCTCTGGGTCACCGGCGGCGACCCCGCGAAGGGGCCCGACCGCCACTTCCTCACGCTGTACGCGGTGCTCCGCGCGGCACAGGCGGAGGCCACGCACGCGGTCCGTCCCGGCGTCCCGGCCGAGCGCGTGGACGCCGTGGCGCGGGAGATCATCGGGGCCGCCGGCTTCGCGGACCACTTCATCCACCGGACCGGACACGGGATCGGCCTGGAGGAGCACGAGGATCCATACCTGGTCGCGGGCAACGGCGAGCCGCTCCGCGCCGGCATGGCCTTCTCCGTGGAGCCGGGGATCTACTTCGAGGGTCGCCATGGCGCCCGCATCGAGGACATCGTCGTCTGTGGCGAGGCCGGGCCGATCGTCCTCAACGCCGTCACGCGCGAGCTCCTCGTCGTCCACGGATGACCTCGCCCACGGGCGACCGGCGTCCGTGGGGTAGAATCGGTAGCCACTCCGCCATGCGCGACCCGCCCGGACGCGCGCGGACCCTGGGGGCAAGCGGCGTCTTCCCGCCGCCCGATCGGACGTCAGATGGCCGACCTCACCTCGCGACCAGACATGCGCGACGAGCCTGCCCTCGCCGTCGCGCCGCCGCGCGAACCGGCGGCCGGCGACGGCGACCTGCCTGACGCCGCACCTGCCCCCGACGCCCTTCTCGCGCACGAGAGCGAGCCGCGCGAGCCGACGACCACGCCGTCCCAGCTCCGTCGCTTCATCAAGAGCCGGCCCTGGGTGCCCATGCACGAGCTCCGCCGGCGCTTCGGCATCGGCGGCGACGACGACGAGATGACGGGCGTCGACCTCGCCGGTTGCAGGATCTTCGTCGGCCTGCCGCCGCCCGAGGCCGCGATGCTCGGCGACCTCATGCGGCAGGGCGACGTGGGGTACGAGCTCATCCACGACCCGGACTGCCCGGCCATCGCGGGCGTCTTCCCGATGCGTCCGGTCACGCGCCCGTAGGACGGTCGCAGCGGGTCGCCGGGGCCGGGCGGCGAGCCAGGCCCATCCGCTACGCGGGGGCCGCGAAGCGGTATCCGATGCCCCGGACCGTCTCGATCGACCCGGCGTGGTCACCCAGCTTCCGTCGCAGCGACCGCATCAGCGCCTCGATCACGTTGCTGCCGCCGGCGTAGTCGTAGCCCCACACGTCGCGCAGGAGCGCCGATCGCTCGACGACGGTCCCCCGCCGCTGGTACAGGTAGTCGAGCACCTCGAACTCGAGCCGCGTCAGGTCCGTCCGGCGGCCATCGAGCACGAGCTGACGCTGCGCCAGGTCGAGGATCGAGTCGTCCTCGATCTGGAGCTCCGCGGCGATGATCCGTGCGAGCCAGCCATCCACCGACGAAGGCCCGAAGTCGAGGACCGCCGTGTAGTAGGGGACACCGTCGAAATCGATCGGGTCGCCCGGGAGGAGCTCGAATCCCAGCGGGGCGACGATCGGGCCCCAGGTGTCAGCGTCGCGGATCGTCGAGTAGATGCGCCGGAGACTCGGCCGCAGCTCCATGTAGTGACGCTTGAGGTCGAGCCACATGGCCGCCTGCACGGGTGACGGTGCCTCGCCGTATTCACGTGCGTTCATGAAGCGGGTGAACAGGACCCGTTGACCTCGCGGGATCGGCTGGGCGCGCAGGTGTTCCCAGCAGCGGCGCGCGACGGGGTCGGCCTCGACGAGACGATGCGTGATGCGGTCGACCTGGCAGACGACGTAGAAGCCCGCGACACCACCCAGCCGATCGCGTGCCACGCGGAAGACATCCGGGGCATGCCGCCACCACGCGGCGAGGACCGATCCTGACGTCGGCGGCTCGTACCGGCCGACGATCTCGGCGATCGCCGGGCCGTCGGCCGGCGTCGCCATCTCCACGGAATACATGTGATCGCTCGTGGGGAAGAACGACTCACGGACGATCGGGTTCTGGAGGATGTACAGCAGGTCGGCGGTGTAGCGCCACATCTCCTGGCTGGTCGCGTGGGCCACCTCTTCGCGGAGCTGACGCCAGGCGGCGGTGCGGTACCGCCGGGAGCGGTCAGGGTCGGACGATCGGAGGATCGCCGCCACGGCCTCGCGGACGGTGTCGTGCAGGATGAGCCCGTCGTAGTCCGTCTCGACGAACGGGAGCCGCCGCAGACGATCGAACGCGTCCTGTGGGCCGGCCTCCGGCAGCATGGCCGCGAGGAGCGAGAGCGTGGGGCGGCGGATGACGGCGGCGGCATCGAGGGCCCGGCGAGTCAGCGGATCGAGACCCTCGAGGTAGAGCTCCGTGAGCTCCTCCACGATCGCCTTCACCGTGACCGCATCCACGCTGACGTCGGGTCGCTCCGCCATGGCCGACGCCGCGAGCCTCAGGGACAGCGGATGCCCTCGCGCGACGTGGTCGATGCGGGCGGCATCCGAGCGATCGACACCGAGCTGGCGGAGGAACGCCTCGGCGTCCTCGCGCGACAGGCTGCCGAGCGGGACGCTGCGGAAGAGCCCTCCGAGCTCGCTCGGCCAGCCGGTCATGGGCGGGTCACGGCCGGCGAGGACGATCCGGACGTTGTCCGTCAGCGCGACGACGAACTCCTGTCGCAGCCAGGAGTCCAGCATCCGGAGCAGCTCGTACGTGTCGAGGACGAGGATGACTCTATCGGCAAGAGTGCCGAGCCGGGCCGCCGCAGCCTCCGCGGTCGCGAACTCGCCACCGATCGCGGCTTCGAGGGCGGCGAGGAAGCCGCGTTCGGTCGGCTCGACCGCCCGGCAATCGAGACGCAGCACGGCCGCGCCGCGATCGCGCGCCTCGATCGCGAAGGCGTCGGCGAGAGCGGACTTGCCGACGCCGGCGATCCCATACACGAACACGACGATCGGGCCATCCTCGCCCATCAGCTGCCGGAGGACGGCCCGCTCATCGTCCCTTCCGACGAGCTCGGTGGTCCGCTCTTCCATCAGCTGGCGAACGGTCCGGTTCATCGGATGAGTGTGGGGCGCCATGTCAATGGGCCCGGTGTGTCGTATCGATCATGCGGGGACGGCGATCATGCCCGACGTCACGCGGGTCGGGCCCACGATGATGTCGAAGTCTCGCGACGTGATGTCGATGAAGTCCGGGTCTGCGGCGATGTCCTTGAAGAGGTCGCTCCGGACGTACGCCTCCATCGCGGCGCGGTCGACCCAGGTGTAGACGCCGTCGTACGTGTTCGTCCGCTCGTCGGCGAGCCAGACCTTCGAGAGCAGGCCGGGCACCTCGGCGAAGACGGGCGCCGATGCCTCGCAGGCACGACGGTAGTCGGGGTCGCTCAGGTCCTTCAGGTTGAAGCAGACGATCTGGATCTGCACGGTGGTTCCTCGGTCACGCTGGTCATGGACCCGCCGTCGGGTGCGGGCCGGTCCCGCCTCAGTTGGTCCTGTCGAAGCTGTACGTGCCGTCCCAGTCCCAGCCCTTCGTGACGGTGGAGCTGGCGGTGACGGTGACGCTGGCCTCGAAACCGTCGAAGGCGCCGGTCCCGCCCGAGATCGTGCAGAGCCCCAGGCCGTCCGCGAAGCCGAGGTAGCAGTGGCCGATCGCGCTGTTGCCGGCCCCCGACGTGAGGACGATGTCGCTGTTGAGCGCGGCCGCGCCGGCCGCCTGCCCGTAGACGATCCGGGATCCCACCTTGATCGCCGGGATGTTCGAGGACGTGACGGTGCAGTAGCCACCGGCACCACCGGCGTAGGCCGTGCACTCCTTCACGACGTGGAGGTTCCCGTAGCGCGGCGTCGATGCCAGCGCGGACGGGGCGAGGGTCAGGACCGACACCCCGAGGATGGCGGCCGCGGCGAACGTACCGGCCACCGAGGCGAACCTGCGAGTCGAGCGCATCTGCGTACCTCCCGGCGCGGGGCGGTCTCGCCATTGGCTCGGCACGGTCCAGGGCGACCTGGTCGGGGACCGTGCGTCAACGCCTCCCGCGTCTTCCCGGTGAACGTACGGCCGCGGGGTCGCCGCGGGGTGAGCGCTCGATGAAGAGAATCTGAGATCGCGGCCCGTTGCACTCGGCGGGTCGCGCGCCCGGGCCCCGCCGGGACGAGTGCGGGCCGTGGGCCCCGCACGAGCGCCCGCCATCACCCCACGAGGGCCGCCGCCGGGATCGGGACGCCCTCGCCGGCGAGCAGCGACCGCTTGATGCCGAGCATCTCCTCGCGAGTGCCCGTCCAGCCGCCTCCGTAGCCGCCGAGCGAACCGTCGCCGGCGAGGATCCGGTGGCATGGGATCACGATCGGGACCGGGTTGCGGCCCAGCGCGCCGCCCACCGCTCGCGCGGCCCCGGGGCGCCCGATCATCCGCGCGAGCCGGCCGTAGGACGTGACCTCGCCGAAGCGGAGCCGCGCCGCGCCGCCGAGGACCGCGCGGTCCCAGTCGGAGATGCCCGCGAGGTCCACGGGCAGGTCGAAGCTGTCCCGGCGACCGGCGAAGTACTCGTCGAGCTCGGCCATGGTCCGGTCCATGAGCGCCCGCCACGCGGTCGGGACCGCCGGATCCGCCAGCGGGACGACGCGCCCATGCAGCCGGCGCTCCACGTCCGCCACGAACGCGGCCTCCGGCTCGCGGAGGCTCACGGCCACGACGCCCGCGGCGCTGACCGCGAGGTTCACGGGCCCCCAGGGCGCGGCGTACACGGAGTGGGCCGCGACGCATGTCGCGTCGCCGCCGGCCGCGTCGGCGAGGGCGCGTCGCGTCCGCGCGATGGCGCCCGCGGTCTCGCTGGCCACGGTCGCCGCGTCGGGGAGCGGATCGCCGGCCCGGAGCAGGCGCTCGAGCGGCGCGGACGGCACGGGGGCGAGGTGCTCGGCCGGCTCGTCGAGGTTCGTCGCGCGCGGGGTCATCGGTCGATCTCCAGGTAGGAGGCGAGGGTGGAGCGCACGCGGCGGAGTCCGCGGCTCACGAGCTGGCGGGCGTTGGCTTCGGAGCAGTCGAGCGCGCCCGCCACATCCGCGTAGTCGCGACCCTCCAGGATGCGTGCCACGATGGCGGTCCGCTCGCGCCACGGCAGGCCTCCGAGCACGGCGCGGACCACGGACCGCAGCTCGGCCGCTTCCGCGCTGCCTGCCGGGTCGGCGGCAGGATCGCGCGTCGGGACCGCCTCCGCGGGGTCCGCAGCGTCCGCTGCGCCCGCCGGCGCGCCGCCTGCCGCGACGAGGGCTTCGGCGGCGGCCCGGACGGTCCGTCGCCGGTGCGCGTCGGCGGCCGCGTTCGCCGCGATCCGGTGGAGCCACGCGCGATGGTTCGCGTCGGGCGGCAGCGACGGGAGTGCGCGGAACGCCCGCAGGAACGTCTCCTGGTGGAGATCGGCGGCATCCTCCGCGGTCGGCGACAGGCGCCGCAGATGCCGGTAGACCTCGGCGCCGTGCGCGTCGAGCAGCGCCTCGATCGCGGCGGGTGCGTGGGTCGCGGCCGGCGGCGGCGCGGCGGGACCCGCAGGTGTCGTGCTCGCGGGCCTGGCCACGCCAGACCTCGGCTGTCGCGCCGAGAAGCGGGATCTCGCGCCGGCGGCCGGGTCGGGCGGCCGATCCTGGAAGGGCATCATGCCCAGTGTGACGCGCGGGTCGCCGGCCCGTGACAGACGGCGTCGGTCCGGTCATCCCACGCGGTGGTACGGGTACCCGGACAGCCATGCACGCAGCGGTCGGCCGTCCACCACGGCGTCGAAGCGCACGTCCTCCGGGCCGTCCGCGCCTACGAGCCCGATGGCCATGCCCGGGACGCCGGCCTCCGCGGGCTCGCGCTCGGCGAGGCCGTCGACCTGCGACAGGCGCGCAGGATCGGGCTCGGTGGGCGTCAAGCGAGGGATCGCATCGGGCGCGGAGTCGCGCTCGCCCTTGGCGCCGTCGTCGGTCATGCGGCCCCGCCGGCCGCCGCCGCCTCGTCCTTCGCGTGGTACTCGGCGAGCAGCCTTCGCTCGCGGTCGAGTCGCGGGAACAGGAAGAACACGAGGGCCATCCCGCCGAGGATCGCGACGATGCCGGCCGCGTAGGCGAGCTGGGCGCCGTCGAGGAAGGAGGTCTTCGCCGCCGCGATGATCTGCGTGGCGTACTCCGGGTACTGCTGCGCGATGGAGGCCGCGCCCGCGTACGACATGGTCAGCTGGCTCTGGACGCTCGCGGTGATCTTCGCCGGGTCCGGCGCGGTCCCGATCGCCGCGACCATCGCGGCCGCATAGCCCGCCGTGAGCAGCGCGCCGAAGACCGACTGCATGATCGCGCCGCCCAGGTCGCGCTGGAGGTCGGCGGTCCCCGACGCCATGCCGGCTCGCTTCACCGGCACCGACCCGGTGAGCGACCGCGACGCGGGCGTCCCTGCGAGGCCGATCCCCACGCCCACGCACGAGAACGCCAGCACGACGACGACGTAGGACGCCCTGTCCGTCCACAGGAGGAACATCGTGACGAACCCGAGGAAGACGAAGACGTACCCCGCGAGCAACGTGAACCGCGCGCCGCGCGACTCCACGATCCGGGCGGACATCGGCGCCACGAGGATCATCGCCACGGCGAGCGGGATGATCGACAGCCCGGCGTCGAGCGTCGAGTAGCCGAGGACATTCTGCAGGTACTGCTGGCCGATGAACATCGCACCCATGAGCGAACCGAACACGATGATCCCCGCGCACGCCGCCACCCAGAAGGTCCTCCGCGACGCCACCTTCAGGTCGAAGAGCGGGTTGGGGGCGCGCAGCTGGCGGATGACGAAGGCGACGGTGGCCGCCAGCGCGAGGAGCCCGAGCCCCAGGGCGACGGTGCCGGCGCCCGGCACGGGCGCGAAGTTGATCGCGAGGATGAGCGCGCCGACGAAGACCGCCGAGAGGATCCCGCCGAGGCTGTCCACGGGGTCGGTGGTCTCGTTCACGCCGGACGGGACCAGTCGCGCGGCGAGCACGATCGCGACGACGGCGAGCGGGACCGTGACGAAGAAGACGGAGCCCCATGCGAAGCGGGTCAGCAGGATGCCGCCGAGGAGGACCCCGAGGCTCGCCGCGGCGCCCCCGCAAGCGGACCACAGTGCGATCGACCGGGTCCGCGCAGGCCCGGACCACAGCGCGGTGATGAGCGCGAGCGTCGTGGGGTAGGCGAAGCCGGCAGCGAGGCCGCCGACCAGACGCGCGGCGATGAGGACCTCGATCGACGGCGCGAGCCCGGCGACGACGCAGGCGGGGATCGAGAGCGCCATGCCGATGAGGAGCATCCGCTTGCGGCCGTGCCGGTCGCCGATGGCCCCCAGCCAGAGCACCGACGCGGCGAGGCCGAGCGAGTAGGAGACGGCGACGAGGTCGAGCGCGGTCTGCGACGCGGTGAACGCCTCGCCGATCGTCGGGAGCGCCACGTTCGCGACCGTGAGGTTCAGGTTCGCGACCGCCTCGACGAGGATTAGGGCCGCGAGGACGAGGCCGGCCTTCGCCGGCGCCGTCGAGGGGATCGAGAGGGCGGCCGCGCCGGTGGACGTCGGGGCGGCTGTCATCGCGTCTTCACCTCACCGAGCGCCGCCGGGACGACGGCCGCCGACATCGTACGCGGCCGGGAGGCGCCGCGGAGAGAAGGCCCGCGCGGATCCGCCGCCGGCACGCGCCGGCCCGAGCCGGCCGGTCGCCGGACCGCGCGTCGCACGGGTCGTCCGGTCGCTCCGCGGCTACCGGGCCCCGGCACCGTGGCAGTGCTTCACCTTGCGGCCGCTGCCGCACGGGCACGGATCGTTGCGTCCGGCCTTCTCCACCGCCTCGCGGATCCGCGTGTCCTCCGCCGCGTACCGCGCCACGAGCTCGGAGGGCGCCCGTCCCTGGCGGAGGAGCTCGGCCATCGCCCGCATCGGCCGGTCCACGTGGTGGAAGAACGCCTTGTACCCGGCGCACAGGTAGTTCAGGCCCGGCTCCCCGTCCGGCGTCTCGATGAACCGGTCCTTCGGGCAGCCGCCGTGACACGCGAAGCGGACGTCGCAGTCGACGCAGTACCGCGGCAGCGCGTCGCGCTTCGCCAGGCCGAACGCGCGCTGCTGCGGGGACGCCACGAGCTCCGCCATCGGGGTCTCCGTGATGTTCCCCAGGCGGTACGCGTCCTCGACGAAGTGGTCGCAGCTGTACAGGTCGCCGTTGTGCTCGAGCGCGAGCGCCGTGCCGCACGTCTCCGAGTGGATGCAGAGCCCCGTCGGCTCGCCCACCCAGCTCGCGAGCGCGACGTCGAACATCTGGACGTAGACCTCGCCGATGTCGCGCCGGACCCATTCCTCGAAGACGCCGACGAGGAACGAGCCGTACTGCTCCGCCGTGACGGAGCGGTCCGTGACGAGGCTCCCCTCCTGGCGGTAGAGCGGCCGGTCCCGCCAGGATCGCCACGGCGCCTTCTGCGCGAGCCCGGGCGACAGCTCCAGCGACCCGAGCGGCACGTCGATCGTCGGTCCGGGGAGGCGCTCGATGATCGGGATGAACTGCATGAACCGGGCGCCGCAGTCGTCGCGGAGGAACCGGTAGACCTCGGCCGGGTGGTCGGCGTTGGCGCGGTGGAGTGTCGTGAGGACGTTGTACTCCACGCGGTGCCGCCGGAGCGTCTCGAGGCCCTGCATGACCCGGTCGAACGTCGGCGCCCCGCCGCGATCCACCCGGTAGGCGTCGTGCATGGCGCGCGGGCCGTCGATGCTGATCCCGACGAGGAAGTCGTGCTCCGCGAAGAACGCCGCCAGCTCGTCGTCGATGAGCGTCCCGTTCGTCTGGATCGTGTGCTCGACCGTCATCCCCGGCCGCCGATACTTCTCGACCAGCGCCAGGGATCGGCGGAAGAAGTCGACGCCCATGAGCGTGGGCTCGCCGCCCTGCCAGGCGATCGTCACGTGCGGGACCCGGTGCGCCTCGATGAGCTGGCGGATGTATGTCTCGAGCAGCTCGTCGGCCATCCGGAAGCGGCTGCCGGGATAGAGCATCTCCTTGGAGAGGAAGAAGCAGTACGCGCAGTCGAGATTGCAGGTGGCGCCGGTCGGCTTGGCGAGGAGGTGGAAGGCCGGCGGACCGGTGGGCCGCGCCCCGGCACCGGGCGTGCCCGCTCCGCCGAGCGCGGCGCCGGACGCCCCCGGGACCGCCACGTGCTCTCCGCCTCCCGTCCCGGTCACGTCAGACAAGTCCAGCCACTCCCTTCCAGACGAGCAGGAGGCCGAACGCGACGAACACCACGGCCATGATCGCCTTGTTGTGCGCGAGGAGCGACACCTTCCACCGCTCGAGGACCGGGCCCGCGCGGTCGCGGAGCGCGACCGCCACGACCAGCGGCGTGGCGACGCTCGCGCTCGCGATGACGAGATACGCCGCGAGCGCCGCGACCGAACCGGCGGCGGACCCCGCGCGCTCCGCGATCACGGTGGCGGCGGCGAGCGTGAGGATGAGGTTCTTCGGCTTCGCGACGGCGAGAAGCGAGCCCAGGCCGAGAGCACGCGCGGGTGTCGCCGCGTTCACCGCGGTCATCCACGCCGGCGTGGGCTCATCGTCGCCCGGCGCGGGCCGGCCGCGCCACCGCATGAGGC
Organism: uncultured Chloroflexota bacterium; assembly: GCA_903928275.1. Lineage (GTDB taxonomy): Bacteria > Chloroflexota > Limnocylindria > Limnocylindrales > CSP1-4 > CAIYQJ01. The sequence continues at coordinate 10,855 of CAIYQJ010000287.1, read as the reverse complement.
CGAAGGCCAGGAGGACGACCCCGAGGACGAGCGTGATGACCGCCACGACCCGTCTCGGGTCCGCCGCGTCGCCGATGCCGAGCGCTCCCTCCAGCGCCACGGCGACGCCGCCGAGGGCGGCGAGCGCGAGGACCCAACCGGTGACGAACAGGGATGCCTTCGTGCGCCCGTCCGGCGAGACGAGCAGGAGGATCGCGGCGATCACCGCGACGGGACTGACGGCCACGCCGATGCCGAGGACGACGAGCTGCGCGATCACCTCGGGGAGCACGGACCACCTCCACGCGCGGCGACGACCGCGCCGGCCGGGGTCGCGTCACCACGGGGAGGGTACCGCGCTTCGCTGGCGGGGTCGTCCGTCGCCAGGGCGGATGGCGCCGGGACCGGCGGCCCCGCCCCGGACCACGCGCTCTGCTCGTCGCGCGACAGGAGGGTCGGGCGGGTGCGGCCGTCCGCGCCGGGCTCAACGTCGCGCCGCGGGCGTGCCGACATCACTCGACGTGCACACCGCCACGAGGCGACACGCGACCGTAGACGCCGGTCTCGGGGACCTCCGACGCTTCCGGGATCCCCGGGTCCGCCGCGGCGGCCCGCTCGAACCATGCCGCGTAGCGGCGAGCGCCCCAGGCCGCGCTGACGCCGTGCACCAGCAGGCTCAGCGCCACCGTGAGGATCACGACGTCCGTCAGCCCGCCCGCGCCCGGGACCGCGTTCGCCACGACGACGCCGGCGAACACGACCGAAGCGAGGCCGCGCGGTCCGAACCAGCCCACGTACGCCACCGTGGGCACCGCGAACCCGGTCCGCGCCATGGCGATCGCGACCGGGACGATGCGGATGACCGTCAGGCTGAGCACCGCGTAGACCAGCATCTCGGGCGTCGCCCGACCCAGGGCCGGGACGATCAGGCCCGCGCCGACGAGGAGGAAGCCGATCGCCGTCAGGGCGTCGGCGGCCTCCTCCGAGAGGTGGAACGCATCGTCGTCGACGCGCCCCCGCACGACCGCGCCCGCCGACAGCCCGGCCACCCAGACGGCGAGGAACCCGCTCGCCTTGACCTCGTCCGCCACGAGGAACGTGCCCACCGCCAGCGCCACGAGGGCGATGGCCTGCCAGCGGGCCGCCGCGAAGCCCCGCTGCGCTGCAGCCCGGATCAGCCATCCCCCGCCGACGCCTGCCACGATCCCGACCACCGTCGAGCCTCCGAGGGCCAGCACGAGGGTCTGGGCGGCATGCAGATCGGATTCCGCCCCGCCGGCGACGAGACCCACCGCGATGAAGATCGTGAGGACCGGCAGCGCCAGGCCGTCGTTGAGACCGCTCTCGACGTTCAGGGCGTTGCGGACGACGGCCGGCACGCGCGGGTTCGCGACGACCGCCTGTCCGAGCGCGGCGTCGGTCGGCGCGAGCATGATGCCGATGAGCGCGGCCTGCCACGGCGCGATCCCGGCGAAGACGACGGCGGCCACCACCGCGCCGAGCACCATCGTGAGCGGCAGCCCGATGCCGAGCAGACGCCCCGACAGGGCTGGCTCCTCCGTCCACCGACGAACGTCCAGCCCGGACGAATCGGTGAACAGGACCATGACGAGCGCGGCCTCAAGGAGGAGGATCAGGCCCTGGTCGTGCGCGCCCAGGTCCACGAGGTGCAGCACCGGTCCCGCGAGCAGCCCCACGGCCGCGAAGAAGATCGGCGCGGTCACGATCGTCGAGGCGAGTCGCCTCGAGACGAGCGCGTACGCGAGGACCGACCCGGCGATGAGGATCAGCAGCGCGACCACCGCGTCACCTCATACGCGGGTCGGGACCCGCGGCGACCCGGGTCGAGTCGGCCCGCGGCCCGGTCATAGGTGGGGCCCGCCGCCCATCACCGGCGTCGCGCTGTCCGGTCCGGGGCGTCGGTCATTCTCGCGCGAGCATGGCGGCCGCCTCGCGCTCGAGGTCGACGTACGGCTCGCCGCTCACGTCCACCGCGACGCGATGGATCGTGCCACCGGTGAACCGGTACGGCGAGACGCCCGGGTAGTCGTCGGTCACCGGCTCGCCACCGTCCCGACCGACCGCGAGGCCCTCGCCCGCGAGCGAGAACATCCCCGGCTGCGTCCTGATCCGGCCCTCGCCCACCTTCCGGTCGCCGTGGTAGAGCGACAGGATGCCCGTGGCCACGTGGGGCGGGTCCTCCCCGTCCTTCTCGAATGCGGCCGACAGGATGAGGTTGGTCCCGGTGGGCAATTCCTCTGTCGCGTCGACCTTCTGCTCGAACATCCCGACGAAGCTGTTCACGTAGTGGAGGCGACCGTCCTTCACGTACAGGGCGTGCCCCCCGAAACGGGCGCCGTGCGAGAAGAGGACACCCTGGGCGCCCGGACCCGGGATGTCGACCAGGGCCCCGATCGCGAACGAGCGGTTGCGGACGTTGACCGCCTGGGACTCCGGGACCTCGGCGAGGTCCGGGTAGTAGGTGTACCGGTTCCGCGGCTGGGTGAGAAGCGGCCGCGGCGTGAGGATGATCTCGAGCGGCGACCGGTCGTCGAGCGGGAAGGCGCCGTTCGCACCTGCCTCTGCGAACCAGAGGTTGACGAGCTCGCGCAGCTTCTCCGGGTGCTCCGACGCGAGGTCGTGGAGCTCCGAGCGGTCGGTCTCCACGTGGTACAGCTCCCACGTGTCGTCGTTGAAGTGACCCCATCCGGCGATGGTCGGATGGGTCGTGACGGCCTTCCATCCGTCGTGCCAGATGCCGCGCGAGCCCAGCATCGAGTAGAACTGCGTCTTGCGCGCCGAGGGGGCAGCTGCGTCGTCGAGGCTGTAGCGCATGCTCACGCCATCGAACGGGACCTGGACGTGGCCCTTGATCCGCGTCGGCGTCTCGACGCCCAGGAGGTCGAGGATCGTGGGCGTCAGGTCCACCGCGTGGTGGTACTGGTCGCGGACCTGGCCCGCGGCCGCCGCGTTCCCGGGCCACGAGATGATGCACGGGTCGGCGGTCCCGCCGTTGAACTCGTAGCGCTTCCACATCTTGAACGGCGCGTTGAAGGCCATCGCCCAGCCGTTCGGGTAGTGGTTGTACGTCTTCTGGCCGCCGAGCTCGTCGAGCATCGCGAGGTTGGCCTGCAGGTCGTCCGGGATCCCGTTGAACAGCAGGTTCTCGTTGACCGACCCGTCCGGGCCGCCTTCGCCGCTCGCGCCGTTGTCAGAGACGAGGATCACGAGCGTGTGGTCGCGCTGGCCCGTCTCCTCGAGGTAGTCGAGAAGCCGCCCGATCTGGTCGTCCGCGTGCGAGAGGAACCCGGCATACACCTCGGCCATCCGGGCGAAGAGCCGCTTCTCGTCACGCGAGAGCGAGTCCCACGGCCGGGTGAACTCGAGGGGCGGGAAAGGCTGCCCGTCGGGGCCCTGGCGCGTCTCCGCCGTCCCGATCGGGTTGAGCGGCGGGAGCTCCGTGTCGCGCGGGACGAGGCCCATCTCCTTCTGGCGGGCGAGGATCTGCTCGCGCATCGCCTCGTAGCCGATGTCGAACCGGCCCGCGTACCGGTCCGCCCACTCGCGGGGCACGTGGTGCGGGGCGTGCGCGGCGCCGGGCGCGTAGTAGAGGAAGAACGGCTTCTCCGGGGCGATGGCCTTGGCGTCGCTGATGAACTCGATGGCCTTGTCCGTGAGGTCCACCGAGAGGTGGTAGCCCTCCTCCGGTGACTTCGGGGGATCCACCGGGTGGTTGTCGTACACGAGGTCCGGGTACCACTGGTTGGACTCGGCCCCGAGGAACCCGTACCAGCGCTCGAATCCGCGACCGGACGGCCAGTTCCGACGCGTCGCCGCGAGGTTCATCTCGTCGGTGGGGCAGAGGTGCCACTTGCCGACCATGTACGTGTTCCAGCCGAGCTCGCCGAGGATCTCGGAGAGCATCCCGTTCTCGGGCGGGATCACGGCGCTCGCGTTGGGGAACCCGGCCGAGCCCTCTGTGATGCAGGCCATGCTGTTGCGGGTGTGGTTCCGGCCGGTGAGCAAGCACGACCGCGTCGGCGAGCACAGGGCGGTGGTGTGCCACTGCGTGTAGCGGACGCCTTCGGCGGCGATGCGGTCGATGTTCGGGGTGTCGATCGGGCCGCCGTAGCAGCTCATCGCAGCGAAGCCCACGTCGTCGAGGACGATGTAGACGACGTTCGGGGAGCCCTCGGGCGCACGGGGAGCGCCGAACGGCGCCCAGTCGGGGACCGAATCGCGGATGTCGATGTCGATCGTGCCGCGGAACGTGCCGTTCATGTCTGGCTCCTGCTGGGGGCGGGGATCGACCCACTCAGGATGCCCGCCACGCGGGGCACGTCGGGCTGCGCGGGCCGGGGTGCTGCCGGGCGCCTCCGCGGGACGCGGGCGGACGTCGTGCCGACCATACGCGGACAGCGTCGATCAGTCAGTCTCCGCACCGTTACCGGGAGGTTTCGATCATGTTGTCGCGCCATCTGCCGCGGCCGCACCAGGCGTCGCCTGCGATCGGCAAGGCCGGATCCGTCCTCGGGCCCGACCATCGACCGAGCCCGCGGGACGTGGGGGCCGTCCAGGCGTCGGTCCGCCGGCTGGTCGGGCGCCCGGCGCTGACCTCACTTCTCGTCCGGCGCCTCGAAGAACGCGGCGCTGGTGTCGTCGCGCTCCCTGGTCCCGCCGCCCGACGCGCCCGCCTCGCGACCCTTGGCGGGACCCATGAGGACGACCGCGAACATCGCGAATGGGCCGAACAGGACGCCGAGGATCGCCCAGGCCCATGCCCGGCGCCCCTTCTGGACGGCGACCTGGACCGTGATGACGACGACCACGAGCCAGACGACGGCCCCGAGGATCAGGAAACCACCCATCGCTGCTGAAAGTCCTTCCTGTGATGCCGGCCCACGGCCGGGAAGTCGTGATCGGCGCTCGACGCTTGTCGCGAGCGCGTCTCCCGCGATCGAGCCCGTCCGAGCCCGTCCGAGCCCGTCCGCGTTCGTCCGCGTTCGTCCGGGTCCGCCCGTGCGTCAGGTGCTCGGCGTGTCACCCGCCCCCGGCGTCGGCGTTCCGCCCGTGGCCGCCGACGGCACCGGAGCAGCCGCCTCGCCCTTTCGGTACGCCTCGACGACGTCGATGGCCGTCTCGTAGAAGTTCTCCGCCCCGATCACGGACGACAGCCCGTAGGCATCGAGCTGCTTCTTGACCGCGGGGTCCAGCTCGTACACCGCGAGCCGCCCGCCGCGCCGGGTCATCTCGCCCTGCAGCTGGCGCACGGAGTCCGCTCCCGAGAAGTCGATGTCACCCATCGCGGAGGCGTCGAGCGCGAGCAGCTTCACCGGCGGATCGGCAGCCTCCAGGATCTCCATGATCTCCTCGCTGAAGCGGCTGGCGTTCGCGTAGAAGAGGCCGGAGCCGAAGCGGTAGACCACGAGGCCGGGCGCCGCCTGCAGCCCGCTCTCCACCGGGTCTGCCTTCGGCCGTCCGTCCGCCGCGAAGCCGATGACCCGATCGTGCGGCTTGTAGTCGTGGTAGAGGACGACGACGACCGAGAGGACGATCGCCACGATGATCCCCTGCTCCACGCCCACGACGACGACGATGATCGCGGTGATGAGCGCGACCACGAACTCGCCCGCCCGCACCCGCGCGATCGCCGACATCCCCCGGTAGTCGACGAGCTTGACGCCGATGAGGAAGACGACCGCCGCGAGGACGGCGTTCGGCATGTACGAGAGCGGCCCGGTGAGGAAGAGGAGGACGACGACGACGATGGCGGCCGTGGTGAGCTGCGCGATCTGGCTCCGACCACCGGCGCTGTCCACCATCTCGGTCTTCGTGGGGCTGCCGTTGACGACGAACGTTCCGCTGAAGCCCGCGGCGAGGTTGCCCACGCCGAGCCCGATGAGATCCACGTTCTCGTCGAAGCTGTCGTCGTACTTCATCGCGTAGGCGCGCGACGTCGCGGCACTCTGCGCCAGGATGAGGACGAACATCGAGAAGACGATCGGCATGAGGGCCATCATGTCGTTGACGAGCGCGCCCGCCCCGATGGCCGGCAGGCCGAGTGGCGGCAGGCCCGCCGGGACCGTCCCGATCGTCGTGATGCCCTTGGCCGCGAAATCGAACGCCGAGCTGGCGATGATCATCCCGACGACGGCGATGAGCGCCCCGGGGATCCGCTTGTTCACCCGCCCCAGGCCCACGATGATCACGAGGACCGTGATCGAGCACGCGAGCGTCGCGGTGCTCGTCTGGCCGGCGGCGATGTTCTGGAGCGTGATGCCGAACTTCTGCAGGGTGGTCCCGGTGCCGTCGCTGACGCCGAACAGTCCGTGGACCTGCCCCATGGCGACCTGGATGCCCACGCCGGTGAGGAAGCCGATGAGCACGCTGTGGGAGAGGAAGTTCGCGATGAACCCCAGCCTGATGAGCCGCGCCACGATCATGAAGACGCCGCACATGAGGGCGGCGAGGCCCGCCATCGCGACCCACTGGGGGGAAGCGGGCGCGCCCGCCGCGCTGATCCCGGCGAGGCCGGTCGCGAGGACCGCGGCCGTGGCCGAGTCCGCGCCGACGACGAGATGTCGGGACGAGCCCAGGAGCGCGAACGCCAGCATCGGCAGGACGAGCGTGTAGAGGCCCGTGATGACGGGCATGTCCGCGATCTTGGAGTAGCCCATCACCTCGGGCATCGCGAGGGCGGCCAGAGTGGCGCCGGCGATCAGCTCGGTGGGCAGCCGCGCGGGATCGAAGGGCAGGATGCCCTCGAGGATCGGCAGCCGCCTCTTCGCCTTCGCTGCTCGCGTGCCTGCTGTGGCAGTCATGCCGTGGAACCCCCCTCCATGAAGCGGTTTCATCGATCGACACCGGCACCCGGAGCGGCTCGACTCGGCCTCCCGTCCGCGCAACCACGAGATGATAGGACGCGGCGCAAGCGGGAAGCACTCGAGGGGCGACCAAAGACCAGGTCGACCTCCCGGCTCAGCCGGCGTCGGCGGGCAGCGCCTCCCGCAGCGCCGCGATCTCGGCCCGCAGGCTCGACAGCTCGGCGACGATCGCCGCTGCGGAGCCCGGATCGACCGCGCTCGCCGCAGCTGCGCCCGGATCGACCGCGCTCGCCGCTGCGGAGCCCGGATCGACCGCGCTCGCCGCCACCGACACGGAGGACGTCTCCCCCGTCGCCGCCTCGTCCGGTGACGACGGCGCGACCAGCAGGCTCGCGAGGATGCTCGCGAGGGCGCCGATGATCCCGACGCCCGCGAACATGACGAAGACCGCCGTGATGCGCCCGAGCGCGGTGACGGGGTAGAAGTCGCCGTAGCCCACGGTCGTGATCGTCACGATGGCCCACCAGAGCGCGTCGCCGCCGGTCTTGATGTTGCCGTCGGGAGCCCCCACCTCGAACTGCAGGATGAGGATGCTCGACGCCGAGAGGACCATCCCGGCGAGCAGGATCGTGATGAACGTCGCGTACTGGCCGCGGTTGTGCAGGACGTCGAGGACGAGATCCTTGCCGGCCTGGCCCTGCAGCATCTTGGTGATCCGCCCCAGCCGGGAGAGACGGCAGAGGCGGAAGAGCGCCGTGAACGGGATGAAGCTGAAGCTGGGGACGGACCCGAGGAGATCCAGCCAGCCGCGCTGGTGGACGAAGTACTCGCGCTTCGGGCGCGAGCCGTACATGTTCATCCCGAAGTCGATGAGGAAGATGATGCAGATCCCGTTGTCCCAGATGTTCACGTCCGCGCGCGTCGCCGGGTCGAGCGGCAGGAGCAGGACGGCCATGAGCACGAGCGAGTAGATCGTCAGGACCAGGATGAAGATGCTGTAGGCGTTGCCGGACTTGCGCGTCACCGGTGCCTGCGCGGTCATGCCTCCTCGCCCCCCTCGAGCGTCGATCCCCCCTGGCTGCGGGCAATCCTACTCAACCGGCCCCGGGAAGGGGAGGCGCGGCGGACGGAGACGTCAGACCTCGTGCGTCGTCGACACCCGCCCGGCCTCGATCGCGGCGACGTACGCCGCGTGGTCACGAGCGTTCACGTCCGCGTACGACTCGGCGAAGTCGGCGATCGCGCCGTCGAACGCGTCGCTCGTCCCAAGGTAGGCCGCGATGGCCACCGCGTCGCCACTCCGGGCGTGCGCCCGGGCCAGGGCCCAGCCGCAGATCCCGCCGTAGAACGCGAGGCCGGGCGGCCGGAGGATCGACGTGTCCACCGAGCCCTTCATGTCCCACAGCTGGCGCATGTAGAAGTCGCGGCCACCGGGGCCCTTCGTCCAGCCGAGGAAGATGTCCGATGTCGACTGCATGAGGCGCTGGCCGACGACGACGCGCTCGGCGTGGTTCGCGTGGAGGCTCGCGGCGACGTGCGGCTCGAGGACCGACGCGGTCGCCTCCTTCGCCTGGAGGATGAGCGGGTCGTTCTCGTCGCGGCCCTCGAGGACGAGGATGAAGCAGCGGGTCCCGACGCTCCCGACGCCCACGACCTTCAGGGCGAAGTCGACGAAGCGGTAGCGCTCGAGGAAGTCGCGCCTGCTCTCGGCGAGCGTGGCCCGGTAGTCGGTGAAGACCCTCTCGAGCGCTCCCGGGCCGCCCTCGATCTCCACGTGCGTGACCACCGGCGGGTCGTCGAGGATGACCCGGCGCCCGTCGACGACCCCGGTGAGCGACTCGAAGGCGCGCATGCCGTCGCGCTGGCGAGCCTTGCTGAAGATCGACTCGAAGCGCGCACGACGGGTGGCGTTGCCGCGCCCGTTGAGCAACCCGGTCGCCTCGCCCGCCGCGCGGAGGTCGTCTTCGGTGATCGAGGCGTACCAGACGTCGAGGAGGCGCATGCCCGCGTAGCGGTCCATCCACTCGCGGTAGCCGCGCACCGAAGCCATCGCTGCGGCGCGGATCTGCGCCGCGTTGAAGCCGTTCGCGCGCCCCGCGATGACGACGCTCGCCGCGAGCCGCTTCACGTCCCACTCCCACGGTCCGGGCAGCGTCTCGTCGAAGTCGTTCGCGTCGAAGACGAGCGTCCGCTCGGGCGAGGCGTAGAGCCCGAAGTTGCTCAGGTGGGCGTCGCCGCTCGCCTGGACCTCGATGTTCGTCCGCGGGGTGTCGGCGAGGTCGAACGCGAGGACTGCCGGGGTGCCCCGGTAGTACGCGAAGGGCGACTCGGCCATCCGCGCGTGGCGGAGTGGCACGAGGTCCGGCAGCCGGTCCGCTTCCTGCGCCTCGAGGATCGCGATCGGGTCGCGTTCCGCGCGCGGCTGGAACGCCGCGTGACTGGCGCGCGGGACATGCACCCGCGCCGCCTTGCCGGCCTCGGCGCGCTCGACCGGGTGGACCCACGGGCGTGCCGTCCACGCGTCGCCGGTCGGGGCCTCGACGTTCCACGCTGCGTCGTAGGCGGCGGCGGCGGTCGTCTCCGCATCGGGGACGGCCTTCCTCGCCGGTCGGCGGCCCTTCGTCGGCCCAGTCATCGTTCGTCTCCTCAGGGGTGCCCCACTGCCCGCAGGGTACGGCCCGCCGGTGGCCCCGTCCACTCTCCCACGAGCGGCGCGTTGCCGGCCCATGGAGCGACGGTCCCCGCAGCCCTCCGCGCCGCAAGCGACGTCCCGCACGCCCTCCCGAGGCGCTACCCTGACCGGGCACAGGGGAGGATGATCGACAGATGAGCGACACCGGAGTGGGCCCGGGCGACGTCACCGTCGCGCCGGCGGCCCCGCCTCCGACCCCGTCCGACGCGGCGCCCGACGCGGCGCCCGACGCGGCGCCCGGCACGGACCCGGCGTCGGCGGCCGCGCCGCCGAGCAGGCGGGCGGCGCTCATGCGGTCGGGCCTCATCGTCGCCGTCCTCGTCGTCGTCTTCGGCATCATCCTCCCGGCGACCGGCGTGAACTACAAGGAGGTCATCGCGGCCTTCCAGGCGCTCACGCCGGACCAGATCGTCATCATCACCGCACTCGGCGCGCTCGCCTGGCTCGTGAGCGGCCTCGTCTTCTGCGCCCTCATCCCCGGGCTCGCGGTGCTCCGCGGTCCCACGTCGTGGCTCATCCTGTCCGGGATCGGCGCGAGCGTCCCGTTCGGCCCGTGGAACATGGGCGTCCTCTGGGTCGTCGTCCGCGGCTGGGGGGTCGCGAACATCCCGGCCACGTCGGGGATCGCCCTCTACGGCGTCGTGAACATCCTGAGCCGCCTCTTCCTGCCGCTCTTCGCGATCATCACGCTCGCGATCACCGGCGACCTCGCGGGCTCATCGAACGCCGGCAGGGCGTGGACGATCGCGATCATCAGCGCGGTCGTCTTCGTCGTCGCGGTCGGGCTCATCATCGCGATCGTCCGCTCGGAGCGGATCGCCGACTGGCTCGGGCGGACCGGGCAGCGGATGGTCGGGTGGCTCATGGGGCGCCTGGGCCGGAAGGGCGCGCCCGACGTCGACGGCGCGATCCACCGTTTCCGCGACCAGCTCGGCCTCGTCATCCGGCAGCGCGGCGCCGCCGCGCTCGGCGTCTCGGTCCTCTCGCAGTTCGCGTGGGTGCTCGTCCTCACGGTCGCGCTCCGGATGTGCGGGGTGCCCGCGGACGTCCTCGACGCGGGCATGGTCTTCGGCGTCTACGCCCTCGTCCTCGTCATCACGATCATCCCGCTCTCCCCCGGGGGTGCCGGCGTCCCGGAGCTCCTGTTCATCTCCGGGTTCACCGCGATCGCCGGGGAGCAGTGGACCGCGGCGATCACCGCCGGCGTCTTCCTCTACCGGCTCTACTTCTGGTTCGTGCCGATCCCGCTCGCCTGGATCCTGCTCAAGCTCGCCCGGCGCGGGAGGTCGATGCTCCCGGGGACCGCCGAGCTCAAGGCCGCCGCGCGCGGGTAGGGCACCGCGGCGGGGAGCCGGGGCCG
>CAIYQJ010000286.1 GCA_903928275.1 uncultured Chloroflexota bacterium | reverse complement strand
GCCGCCTCGAACACGAGCCCCGGGATGAGGAGCGCGACGACCGACTCGGGCGCGATGCCGACGCCCGCCGCGATCGGGAACGCCGAGACGACGAGGCCGATGAGGACGAGCACGACCGTGTAGGGCAGCCGGAGCCGGCGAGCGAGGAACGCGGCGATCGGCATCGCCGCGAGGAAGCCGACGATGAGGAGAAGCATGCTCGGTGTCGCGGCGCCGCCCATGGCGGCATCGTAGGGGGTCGCGCTCCCGCGGTCCGGGTCGCGCCGGGCCCGCCGGCCGTGCGGACCTCCGAGCGCGCTGGCGCCCTGATCGAGCCGGCGCTACGGCGAGAATGCCGGGTAGCAGTCCCCGTCCGGGTTCACCCGCCCCACGACGAGGCGCTCTCCCGGTGGGCAGCTCCGGATCGGCGTCGGCCGGACATTCGGTTGACAGTCACCCAGCGGGTACACCCGCCCCACGACGATGTGCTCATCCGGCGCGCAGGAGGCGAGGTGCGACGGCTCGGTCGAGAGGCAGATGCCCTCCGGGTACGCTCGACCGGCGACGTACCGCTCGCCCGACGGGCAGGGATGGGCAGCGGCAGGGGCTGCTCCGGACGGTCCGGCCTGCGAGCCACACCCAGCGACCGCGAGGGCGAGCATCGCGATGAGAGCGAGCGATCGTGCGGCTGCCCCCATGGGCCCCGTGCCTCCTGCCATGTCCGGCCTCAACGGCCGTGCCACCACGATACGCGCGTGGCGCCGCGGCGGATGTGCCACCCGGCCGTTCGGGCCGGCCCCACCGCGGCGGATCGAACCGCCGCTGGCGCCCGCGGGCCTCCCGACCCATACTCCGCCGATGCGATATCCCGGCCCCGACCCCGCGTCCACAGATGACCTCACCCCCGCGATCGAGTCGCTCCTGCCCTCGCTCGAGCGGTTCCTCCGCTTCGAGGGCCCCGACCCGGCCGCGCATCGCTCCGCCTGGTACGCAGTCCTCGACCGGCCGCTCCCCCGCACGGGCGCCGGACCGGACGCGGTCCTCGCGGAGATCCGCGACGTCCTCATCGCGAACGGCCTGCGGACCGGCCACCCGGGATTCACCGGCTGGGTGACGACGGCCCCGTCCACGATCGCGGCCGCGGCCGCGTTCGCGCAGAGCATCGCGTCCCCGATGAAGTACTGGGCCACGCCGGGCAACCTCATCGACGCCGTCGCCATCCGGTGGCTCGTCGAGCTGCTCGGATTCCCTGCCACGTTCGGCGGGACGTTCACCGCCGGCGGCTCGACGGCCAACCTGCTCGGGATCGGCGCGGCGCGCCAGCACGCCGGCGAACGCCTGGGGCTTGACCTCTCGCGCGACGGGATCGCGGGCCTGCGTGACCCGCGCGTCTACGCGAGCACGGAGACCCATCACGTGGTGGGCCGCGCGCTCGGCGTTCTCGGCATGGGCCGCGCCAACCTGCGGTCGATCCCGACGGACGGCAGCGGGCGGATCGACCTCGACCTCCTGCAGGCCGCGCTGGACGAGGATGCCGCAGCCGGGCGGGCGCAGGTCGCCGTCGTCGGGTGCGCGGGCGACGTGAACACCGGCCTCGTCGATCCGCTCCCGGCGCTCGCGCGCATCGCGCACGACCGGGGCATCTGGCTGCACGTGGACGGGGCGTACGGCGGGTTCGGCCTCCTCGACGACCGCGTCCGCGACCTCTACGGCGACGTGGCGGCCATCGATTCGTTCGCGGTGGACCCGCACAAGTGGCTCGCGGCGCCCGTCGGCACTGGGGCCGTCATCGTCCGCGACGAGAACCTGCTCGCGCGCGCGTTCGCCGTGGACACCGGCGACTACGACCGCGAGCGCGACGTCGTGATCGCCGGCGACCCGGGCTCCCCGTTCGACGACATCGGCCACGGGACGCCGGACATGGGCGTGGACTTCTCGGCCCCGGCGCGCGGCATCGCCGTCTGGGCGATCCTGTCCGAGATCGGCGCCGACGGGATGCGCGCCCGGGTGACCAGGCACCTCGACTGCGCGCGCCTCGTGGCGGAACGGGCCCGATCGTCCGGCGAGCTGGAGGTCCTGTCGGAGCCGGTGCTGTCGATCTGCTGCTTCCGCTACCGGCCGGCCGGGGTGACGGACGAGGCGGCGCTGGACGCGCTCAACGAGCGCGTGGTCGCGGAGGTGCGCGCGCGGGGTCGGACGGTGACGTCGAGCACCCGGGTGCGCGGCCGCTTCGCGATCCGGCCCTGCTTCATCAACCCGCGGTCGGGGCTCGAGGATGCCGACGCGCTCGTCGACGAGGTGCTTGCCGTCGGCCAGGAGCTGAGCGCGAGCTCGTGACGCTGGGGCAGGCGACGGCCGATCAGCTGTCGTCGAGGCATCGCGAGAGGAAGTCGAGCACCACCTCGGCCTGCCGCGCGCGCTCCTCGACCCGCGGCGCGTGGTGCCCTTCCGCGTAGAGGTGCACCTCCACCTGGCGGCCGAGCCTGCGCAGCGCGTGGGCATATACCATCACCTGCCCGATGGGACAGCGGCTGTCCCGCTCGCCGGCGACGAGGAGGACCGGCGCGGAGACCCGGGCGACGTATGTCATCGGGTTCCGCTCGTGGTAGAGCTCGGGCAGGTCCATCGGGGAGCCGCCCATGATCGCGTCGTCCCACGCGCGGAGCGCCGGAGCGGACTCGTAGTGGGCCGCGACGAGGTCGCCCACGGGGATGCCCGCCACCACGCCGCGCCACCGGTCGGCCGTGAGACCGGCGTTCAGCGTCGCGAGGTAGCCGCCCCACGACCATCCCTCGATGAACGCGCGCGCCGGATCGGCGACACCGAGCGCCACGAGGTGGTCGAGGCCGGCCACGAGATCCTCGGACTCCGGGAAGCCGATGTCGCCCCGCAGCGCCTCGCGGAACGCGGCGCCGTAGCCGGTGGAGCCGCGGAAGTTCGGCGCGAGCACCGCGAACCCCGCGTCGAGGTACGCCTGCGGAAGCGGATCCCAGCGATCGGAGACGTGCCACTCGGGACCGCCGTGCGCGCTGATGATCGTCGGATGCGGGCCGGGGCCGGGCGGGCGGATCAGCCACGCCCCGATGCGCTGGCCGTGGGCGTTCGCGTACGCGACCGGCTCCCACCGCGTGCCGGCGGGCGCGGGGTCGGAAGGGATGGCGAGGGCAGCCGAGGCGGGCGCCGGGCCGGCATCGGTCGCCTGGCCGGCATCGGCCCCGAGGTCGGGTGAGGCCGCCACGCGCCATGCCGGCGGCGTCGCGCCGTCGTCGTAGCGGTACCAGACGGAGCCGTCGGGCCGGACGCCGGCGTCGTCGATCGTCCCGCCCGGCGCGACGACCTCCGTGAGCGTCCCGGCGGACAGGTCCAGCCTGTGGAGCGACGGCGTCGCGTCGAGCTCCTGGTGCAGGAGCAGCGCCCGGGCGTCCGGGTACCACCAGGCGCCCGCGACGTCGCCCGGAAGGTCGGCCGCGACCTCCCGGAGGTCGCCCGTCGCCAGGTCCCACAGCCACGGCCGCAGCCGTTCGCCAATCTCGCGGACCACGACGAGGCGCCCGTCCCCGGCGAGCGGCGACCAGGCGATCGGCGCGATCGTCCGGTCGGGGTCGAGGATCTCCCCGACGGCCACGCCCGTCGCCAGGTCGATCACGCGCACGGCGGGATGCGCGATGTCCGACTGCTCCGCGTGCCGGATGCACAGGAGGTGCCCATCGGCCGAGAGCCCACCCTCGCCCTGCGGCCATTCGCGTCCGACCCCCGCGGGCCGGGCGTGCCGGTAGACGACCCGCGGAGCCGCGCCATCGTGCGCCGCGACCACGACGTACTCCTCGTCCGTGGACAAGCCCGCGGCGATCGCCCCGGGCACCATCGACACCCCGGCGCACCAGGCGTCGTCGACCCCCGGGAGCAAGGGCCGCGCGTCGCCGCCGTCGAACGGCGTCGCCATCCCGCGGCCGCGTTCGTCGCCGAGCGGGTCGAGCCACCAGACGACGGCGGAGCCATCGGGCGTGACGAGCGCCTCCTCCGCTCCCACG
>CAIYQJ010000285.1 GCA_903928275.1 uncultured Chloroflexota bacterium | reverse complement strand
GTCCAAGGAAGGTCCTCGGCTGGGACAGCCCCGCCGACCGGCTGGCTACACTCCTCGGACCACCGTCCGTGTTGCGACGCTGACTGGAACCCGCCTGATCTGAACTGGCCCCACCCCCGACCCATTTCATCCCTACGCTCGACTGGTCTGCATTGGCCACCAGAGCGAGGGAGCAGGAGTGTCGAGAGTGGAGCTGTTCGAGCGTATCCGGCGCGAGCGCCGAGAGGAAGAGGTTTCGATCCGCGACCTGGCACGGCGCCACAGGGTCCACCGGCGGACGGTCCGTCAGGCGATCGCTGCGGCTCTGCCGCCGCCGCGTCGGCCGAGCGAGCGGGTGGCGCCTGCCCTGGGGCCGCACCGGCCGACCATCGTGGCCTGGCTGACGGCCGACCTGAGCGTGCCGCGCAAGCAGCGCCATACCGCCCGGCGGGTCTGGCAGCGGCTGGTCGACGAGCAGGGCGCCGTCGTCGCCGAGTCGACCGTCCGGGCGGTCGTCGGCGAGCTGAAGCGTGAGATCGGATCAGGGACGATGCTCGTGACCGTGCCCCAGGTCCATCCGCCGGGCGCCGAGGGCGAGGCCGACTTCGGCGAGGCGAGTATCTGGATCGGCGGCATCCTGACCAAGGTCGAGATCTTCCACCTGCGCCTGTCCCATTCGGCCAAGGCGGTCCACGTCGCCTTCGCCTCGGAGGGCCAGGAGGCGCTGTTCGAAGGGCACCTCGAGGCGTTCGCGCGACTCGGCGGGGTGCCCGCCCGGATCCGCTATGACAACCTCTCCCCGGCGGTCAGCCGGGTCCTGAAGGGCCGCGACCGGACCGAGACCGACCGCTTCATCGCGCTGCGCTCCCATTACGAGTTCGACGCGTTCTTCTGCGAGCCGGGCGAGCGGGGTGCCCACGAGAAGGGCGGCGTCGAGGGCGAGGTCGGGCGGTTCCGCCGACGCCATCTCGTGCCGGTGCCGCGGGTCGCCTCGCTGGCCGCGTTCAACGCGCTCCTGGCGGCGGCCGATGCCGCCGACGACGGCCGCCACGTCGACGGCCGGCTGGCCACGGTCGGGGCGATGGCGAAGGCCGAACAGCCGTCCCTGCGGCCACTGCCGGCCGAACCGTTCGATCCGAACGTGGCGCTCGACCCCAAGGCCGATCGCAAGGCCCGCATCTGGGTTCGCGGCTCGCACTACTCGGTCCCGGTCCGCTTCGCCGGGCGTCACCTCGATGTCCGGCTTGGTGGCCGGACGATCACCGTCCTCGCCGCCGGGCGGGTCGTGGCGGTCCACGAGCGCAGCCTGCACAAGGGTGCCCAGGTCCTTCTGCTCGATCACTACCTCGAACTGCTCGGCCGGCGGCCCGGTGCGTTGCCGGGCTCGGTCCCGCTCAGCCAGGCCCGGACGTCGGGCGCGTTCACCGCTGCCCACGAGCGGTTCTGGCGTCGGGCGAGGCGTCGGCTGGGGGACGGACCCGGCACGCGCGCGCTGATCGAGGTGCTGCTGCTCCACCGCAGCCTGCCGTTCGTGGCCGTCCACGCCGCGCTCGACGCCATCGACCGGCTGGGCTCGGTCGACGCTGGCCTCGTGGCCATCGAGGCCCGTCGCATCGCCGCTGGCCGGGGACCGACCGGGGCGGTCGTCGAACGGGCTGCCGTCCGCCGGTTCAACCGGCCGGCACCCGGTCTCGCGGGGTATGACGCCCTGCTCCGGGGCGAGGCCGCCTCATGATCGCGCCGGTCAGCGAGCAGGGGGCGATGCTCACGATCGAGGCCGCCTGCCGGGCCCTCCGCCTGCCGACCGTCCGTGATCAGGCGGGTCCCCTCGCCGAGGCGGCCGTCCGCGACCACCTGACCCACCGGGCCTATCTGGCCGAGGTCTTCACGGCCGAGATCGACGACCGCGAGGCGCGCCGCCGGGAGCGACGCATCGTCGAGGCCCGCTTCCCACGCCTCAAGCACCTCGCCGAGTTCGACCTCGGGGCGGCACCCTCGATCAACCCGGCCACCCTGGCAACGCTCGAGACCGGCGCCTGGATCGATGCCGGGGAGCCGGTCGTCCTGCTGGGCGACAGCGGGACCGGCAAGACGCATCTCCTGATCGGTCTCGGCATGGCCGCCTGCGAGCAGGGTCGACGGGTCCGCTACGTCACCACGGCCGGCCTCGTCAACGAGCTGGCCGAGGCCGCCGACGAACGGACCCTGAGCCGGGTCGTCGCCCGCTATGGCCGGCTCGACCTGCTGCTCCTCGATGAGTTGGCCTATGTCCATCTCGACCCGCGCGGTGCCGAGCTGCTCTTCCAGATCCTGACCGAGCGCGACGAGCGGGCATCGATCGCCGTCGCCTCCAACGCGCCGTTCAGTGAGTGGGGCCAGACCTTCACTGACGCCCGCCTCGCGGCGGCTGTCGTCGACCGCCTGACCTTCCGGGCTCACATCCTCGAGACCGGTTCCGCGTCGTATCGACTGCGGGTCAGCCGAGCAAAGAAAGGAGCTGCCCGCGAGAGCTGATCCCGACCATCGGGTGGGGCCAGATCAGGCCATCACGGTGGGGCCAAATGGGGTTGTCATTCCCACTTCAAGACTCAGCAGGTGCGGCCCCGCAGCGCCGTCAGTGCTTGTTGAGGAGCTGGTGCCGCGGCACTGTCGC
>CAIYQJ010000284.1 GCA_903928275.1 uncultured Chloroflexota bacterium | reverse complement strand
CGCCTTCGGCCGGGCGCTCTACTCGATTCCGGGCGACCTCATCGGCCAGGAGGTGACGGTCCGGGCCGAGGCCGGGCTCGTCAAGGTCTTCTGGCGGGGTGCCCTCGTCAAGGTCCATCCGCGCCAGCGGGCAGGCGGGCGGGCGACGGACCCCGACGACCTGCCGCCCGAGCGGACCGCGTACGCCATGCGCGACCTCGACCGCCTGGTGACCCTCGCCCGGACCCACGGCCCGTCGGTCGGGCTGTATGCCGAGCGCCTCCTTGGGGGCCCGCTGCCCTGGACGCGGATGCGCCAGGTGTACCGGCTGCTCGGATACGCGAGGCGGTACGGCGCCGAGCGGGTCGAGGCCGCCTGCGCCCGGGCCCTCGAACCCGACGTGATCGACGTCGGCCTGATCGGGCGGATGCTCGAGCGGGCGACCGAGGCCGGGCCATCCGAGCGACGCCCGGTGGCGCTCGTGCTGCCCCTGCGCTTCGCCCGCCCCGGGACCGCCTTCGCCCCACGCAGGAAGGAGACGCCCCGATGACCGTCACTCCCGTCCCGCCCGAGCTGCGCGGCCTCCTGCGCCGGCTCAAGCTCGGGCCGGTCCTCGACACCCTGCCCGAGCGCCTCGTCCTCGCCCGGGGCCGGAGCATGCCCCACGCCGAGTTCCTCGAGCTCGTCCTCGCCGACGAGGTGGCGCGGCGCGACCGGACGTCGGCGGCCCGCCGGGCGGCCGCCGCCGGGCTCGATCCGACGATGACGCTCGAGCGCTGGGACGAGAGCGCCGCCGTCAGCTTCGACCGGGCCCTGTGGGCCGAGCTCACGAGCCTGCGCTTCTGTGACGAGGCGGCCGACGTCATCGTCATGGGCCCGGTCGGGGTCGGCAAGACACACCTCGCCTCGGCCCTCGGGCACATCGCCTGCCGGCGCCGGCGGAGCGTCCTCGTCGGGCGCACCGACCGGATCCTGAAGCGCCTCCGGGCAGCCCGCCTCGACGCCTCCTATGACGCCGAGCTGCGCCGCCTGCTGCGGGTCGACCTGCTCATCCTCGACGACTTCGCTCTCACCGCGCTCGACGCGACCGAGACGGCGGACATCTACGAACTCGTGGTCGAGCGCCACCGGCGGGCCTCGACGATCGTGACGAGCAACCGCGATCCGTCCGAGTGGCTCGCCGCCATGGCAGACCCGCTGCTCGCCCAGAGCGCGATCGACCGGCTCGCGTCGGGCGCCCATGCGCTCGTCGTCGAGGGCGAGTCCTACCGTCGTCGAATGCGGCCCGGCCGCACCCAGCTCAGCGAGCCGGCGCCTGCCGGTTGACCGATCCAGCGGAGGTCGTGATGATCCAGTCCGTCCCGGTCAGCGGACCGCCGAGGTGGTCCCATGCTCGTGGCAAGAGGCTGGTCCCTTCACGCTGGCAAGCGACACGGCCCGGAGCTGTCCACGGCCCGGAGCTGTCCACGGCCCGCCCTCCATGCCACATTCAAATCGCCGTAGCGTTCGCCGACGCACTCCGGGCGTCGAGTCCCTCCCTGTGCTCAAGGTCTGCCTGGGCCCGACTCCGCCACGCTCCACGACCGCCTCGTCACGAGCCCGGACGGGTCTGAACACGACCGGCCGCCTGGCTACGGACACAGCCAGTTGCGTATGTCAGGGTCGGTTGGGGAGGGGCGGCCCTCGTGGGCGGTGCCGGCACGGCGACGCCGCCCACACCGCCGGGGAGCCGTCCACGTCCCGGAGCCGCCTACGGCCGGCCCACCGTGAGTACGCCGCGCCCATACAATGGCCGCGTGGCAGAGCCTCGACTCCCTGCGCCGACGTCCGATGGCGGCCTCGTCTGTCCGCTGCTCGGGCTCTACAACGATCGCGAGCGTCGCCTCGGCGCCTGGCATCCCGATCATCGGTGCTGGGCGGGTTCGCGGCCCGTGCACGTCGATCGGCACTACCAGGTCGCCGTCTGCACGACCGGCGGGTACACCGCGTGTCCCACGTACCATGCATGGGCGTGGGGCCCCGTCGGCGCCGCGGCGCCGCCTCCGGTCCCGCCGAAGCCGACGCCCGAACCCGTGCCCGACGCGATCCTGCCCGAGGCTGCCGAGCCGGAGCCGACGCCCCAGCCCCACGCGATCCCGCCCGAGGCTGCCGAGCCGGAGCCGACGCCCCAGCCCCACGCGATCCCGCCCGAGGCGGACGCGGAGCAGGCGGATACCGCCGACTGGGAGGCCGCCGAGGTCCTGGCCGTTCACGAGGCACTCAACGCGACGGCCGCCGCAGCGGCG
>CAIYQJ010000283.1 GCA_903928275.1 uncultured Chloroflexota bacterium | reverse complement strand
GTGGCGCTCGATGAACAGGCGGCCACCGCGAGGGTGGCGATCGCGACGAACGTCGCGACACGGGACAGGGAACTCCGAGTGCGCATTCTTCTCCTCCAGGGATTCCGGGAAGCGACCCGACGGTCGGGCCGCCCGATGATCACCGCGAGCGGGCTCGCGTGGAGCGGGCGGGCCGCCACGAGACGGCGACCGCCGGTGCCGTGCCCTCCGACGGGCAGTGAGCCGTCGATCGACGCGACGTGTGTGACGAGCGGACGCGTGTCACCGGGCAGAGCCTCCACGGCATCGGCTCGGAAGACCCGCCATGGGTCGCGTGGCGCTCTTGCCTCCTCCTCGATCGGCAGCCACGCCAGGTCCGGAGAGTCTCCTCCATCCGGCTCCGACGTGCCCGCCGGGCTGAGTCCGCAGCGTACATCGCTGCACAACCTGCACGTGAAGTGTTAACGACGGATACGCGCCGGGTCAACGGTCGGCGCGACACGCCGGCGGCGGTGCGTCCATGCTTGCGCTCCGGGGCGACCGTGCGCCACGCACCGGCCCGCCACCGCGGCGCTGGAGCACCCGCGAGGAGACGATGAGGTCCCGACGATCCGCGACGCGCGCCTCGGCCGGATCGAGGATGCGGTGAGCCCGGCGGTCATCGCGATCGTCCTCGTCGCGGCGGTGATGAACGTCTCGTGGCACGTGGTGCTCAAGACGTCCGGGGACCCGCTCCGGATGAGCGCGCGGGCGATGGGCGGGGCCGTCCTCGTGGTGACACCGATCGTGGCTCTGGCCTGGCTCGCCGCCGACAGACCCGCCCTGTCGCCGCTCGGATGGGGGCTCGCGGTCGTGTCGGGCGCCTGGGAGCTCGCGTACTTCGTCGCGCTGTCCGCCGCGTACCGGCGCGGCGACCTCTCCACGGTCTACCCGATCGCGCGCGGGACCGCGGCCCTGGGCGCGGTCGTCGCCGGGATCGTGCTCCTCGGCGAGCGGCCGGACCCGGTCGCCCTCGCGGGGGTGGCGCTCCTGCTCGCCGGCGGCTGGTTCGTCCGGCGTCCGGCGATGGCCGCGCGGTCGTCCGCGGTCGCATGGGCGCTCCTGACCGGCGTGATGATCACCGGCTACTCGGTCGTCGACCGCGTCGGGGCGCGCGAGGGTCCTTCGTGGGTGTATGGGTGGGCGATGTTCGCGGTGGGCGCTGCGCTCCTGTGGGCGTGGGTGGCCCTCGACGCGCGTCTCGGGTTCTCCGCGTGGGTGGCGCGCCGCGCCGTCGCGGGGGGCGGCATCGCCGCACGGCTGGCCTCCGGTCCGGTGGGCCGCGCGCCGCACGCCGTGATCGTCGCGACCACGATGGTCGGCGACCCGGTGGAGGTGGGGATCCCGCGGCTCCGTGGGCCCGAGGGGGCCGCTGCCGAGCCGCCGGGTGAGGCCGCGCCGTGGCGGCGGGCGACAGCGGCCGGTCTGCTCATCCTCGGCGCGTACTTCCTCGTGCTGTACGCGTACTCGGTCGCGCCCCTGTCTCTCGTGTCGCCGCTGAGGGAGTCGGCCGTGGTCCTCGCCACGGCCTGGGGGATCCTCGGCCTCGGCGAGCGCGAAGGGGCGGCCCAGCGCATCGGTGGTGCCGCGCTCATCGCGCTCGGCGGGATCCTCGTCGCGCTCGGCTGACCCGCACACGAGGCACGGGGCCTGCGCGCCGGCCGCCCACGTCACGGCACGTGACGGCACGCCGAGCCGCGTCGGGCCGCGTCACGCGTCGGCGCGCCGACGCACGCCTGTCGTCGGCCCCCGGGAGCTACAGGGCCGGCGGCGGGATCGTCCCGTTCGCCGTCGTCGCACCCGGCGACGCCGGGGCGCCCGCCACGTCGGCCGGTCGCGTTGCCGGACTCCTCGGCCGCATCACGCCGTACAGCACGCCGCCGCCGAGTGCCCCGAGGAAGGTCACGACGAACAGCGTCCCAAGCGTGCTCGCCTGCTGCGTCCAGTAGTACCGCGTGAACGAGCCGGTGTCCGTGACGCCCTGCCTCGCGAGGTTCGCGGGACCGTCCGGCTCCGCGAGGTAGCGCGCGTACACGCACGCCGGCCCGGACGAGCACTCCACCGGCCCGCCGAGACTCGCATCCCGGTAGCCCGAGTCGGCGAAGAAGAACAGCGCCTTCGTCGCGCCCACGAGGAGGACGAGCGAGAGCGCCGTGACCAGGCCGGCCCACGCGGCGTTCGCGAGGATCCTGCTCCACGGCCCGGCACGCCGGTCGGACCGCGCGTTCGCGTAGTACCCGATGAGGATCCCCGCGAACGGGCTCATGAACCAGATCACGGGCTCGATCGGGATGACGAGGAGGAAGCTGACGGCGATGACCGCCGCCATCCCCAGGCCGACGACGCCGGCCGCGACCGCCCCGCGGTCGACGATTCTCGTCACGCAGCAGGTCCGGGCCGGGCGCCGGCGAGCGCGCCGCGCCCGAGGAAGACGGCGCCGACGCCGAGCTCCTCCTCGATGCGGAGGAGCCGGTTGTACTTCGCGACGCGCTCCGAGCGCGAGGGTGCGCCGGTCTTGATCTGGCCGGTCCCCATCGCGACCGCGAAGTCGGCGATCGTCGTGTCCTCGGTCTCGCCCGACCGGTGGCTCACCACGGCCGCCCAGCCGGCACGCCGCGCCATCTCGATCGCGGAGATCGTCTCTGTGAGCGTGCCGATCTGGTTGAGCTTGATGAGGACCGCATTGGCGGCCTTCTCGGCGATGCCGCGCGCGATGAACTCGGGGTTCGTCACGAGGAGGTCGTCGCCCACGAGCTGCACCTTGTCGCCCAGGCGGGCCGTGAGCTCGACCCAGCCGGCCCAGTCGTCCTCCGCGAGGCCGTCCTCGAGGCTGACGATCGGATAGCGCGTGACCCAGCTCTCCCAGAGGTCGACCATCTCGCCGCTGTCGAGCGTCCGGCCCTCGCGCTCGAGGCGATAGCGTGCCGGGACGTCGCCGACGCCGGTCCCCTCCTCCAGGATGGAGCTGGTGGCCGGGTCGAGCGCGATCGCGATCTGCTCGCCCGGGCGATAGCCGGCCTTCTCGATCGCCTTGAGGATGACCTCGATCGCGGCCTCGTTCGTCGCGAGAGACGGCGCGAACCCGCCCTCGTCGCCCTGCCCGACCGAGAACCCGCCGTCGTGGAGGATCCTCTTCAGCGCGGCGAAGATCTCCGCGCCGGCGCGGAGCGCCTCGCCGAACGACCCCACGCCGACCGGCATGACCATGAACTCCTGGAAGTCGGTCGAGTCGGTCGCGTGCTTGCCGCCGTTGAGGATGTTGAACATGGGGACCGGGAGGATCCGCGCGCCCACGCCGCCGAGGTACCGGTAGAGCGGCTCCTCGTGAGCGGTGGCCGACGCGTGTGCGCACGCGAGCGAGACGCCGAGGAGCGCGTTGGCGCCGAGGCGGCCCTTGTTCGGGGTGCCGTCGAGGGCGACGAGGGTGTCGTCGATGGCGGGCTGGTCGGCCGCGTCCATGCCGATGACCGCCTCGGCGATCTCCTCGCGGACGTTGTCCACGGCGCGGAGGAC
This sequence comes from uncultured Chloroflexota bacterium, assembly GCA_903928275.1. Taxonomy (GTDB): domain Bacteria; phylum Chloroflexota; class Limnocylindria; order Limnocylindrales; family CSP1-4; genus CAIYQJ01. The sequence continues at coordinate 4,674 of CAIYQJ010000283.1, read as the reverse complement.
GCCCTTCCCGCCGTACCGGCCCTTGTCGTCGTCCCGCAGCTCCACTGCCTCGTGGACGCCGGTCGAGGCTCCGGACGGGACGGCGGCCCGCCCGACAGTCCCGTCGGCGAGGACCACGTCCACCTCGACGGTGGGGTTGCCGCGCGAGTCGAGGATCTCGCGTGCGTCGATGATCTCGATGGTCGTGTCCACGGTCCGGTCCCTTCGTGCGTCGAGTCCCGGCGCCAGCCGACCCCGGGACTCGCGGTGGTGCGCGGCGGGTGGCCGCGGTGACGATCGATCAGGCGCCTGCCGGCTCCCGATCGGGGATGATCGCGATGCCGGGCAGGATGCGTCCTTCGAGGAACTCGAGCGACGCGCCCCCGCCGGTGCTGATGTGGGTCATCTTGGCGGACAGGCCCTGCTGCTCGATCGCGGCGACGGAGTCCCCGCCACCGATGACGACGGTCGCGCCGGCGTCGGCCATCTCGCCGACGTACTTCGCGATCTGGCGGGTGCCCTCCCCGAAGACGGGGATCTCGAAGACACCGAGCGGACCGTTCCAGAAGATCGTCCGGGCCGGCGCGAGCGCGTCGCGGATGATGTCGAGGCTCTGCCTGCCCACGTCGACGATCGACCAGGACGCCGGAAGCTTCTCGACGCTGAGCGTCTTGTACTCGGTGCCGCGCGTGACCTCCTTCGCGACGACGACGTCGACGGGGAGGACGAGCCGGACGCCGGCCGCGTCCGCGGCCTCGAGGATCGCCCGCGCGTCGTCCACGCGGTCGGGCTCCACGAAGCTCTTGCCGACGGCCTTCCCCTGCGCGAGGAGGAAGGTGTTCGCCATCCCGCCCCCGATCACGACGATGTCGACCTTGTCGATGAGGTTGCGCAGCACCTTGATCTTGTCGGCGACCTTCTTGCCGCCCACGATCGCCGCGAAGGGTCGCTCCGGGGACTCGAGGAGCTTCGAGAGCATGACGATCTCGCGCTCCATGAGCAGGCCGGCGTAGGCAGGCAGGATCTCGGGGACGCCGACCGTGGACGCGTGCGCGCGGTGGGCGGTCCCGAAGGCGTCGTTCACGTACACGTCCGCGTACGTCGCGAGTGCCATCGCGAACGCGGGGTCGTTCGCCTCCTCCTCCGCGTGGAAGCGCAGGTTCTCGAGGAGCAGGATCTCGCCCGGCCGCAGGCGCCGCAGCGCGTCCTCGGTCCCGACGCCCAGCGCGTCGCCGGTCACCGGGACGCTGCGCCCGAGCAGCTGGGAGAGGCGCTCGGCGACGGGTCGCAGGCGGAGCCCGTCCTGGACCTTGCCGTCCGGCCGACCGAGGTGGCTCGCGAGGATGACGATCGCGTCCTGGTCGAGCAGGGCCTTGATGGTGGGAAGAGCCGCCCGGATGCGGGAGTCGTCCACGACCTTCCCGTCCGCGAGCGGCACGTTGAAATCGACCCGGACGAAGACCCGCTTGTCGTGCGCGTCCAGGTCCCGGATGGTGCGTTTCTCCATCGTCGAAGTCCTTCCGCGCCGCCGGGCGGCCCGGAGGACGCCCCGTCGGCGTCCTCCGGTCGTCGCGTGCAGCCGTGCCGCTACAGGGTCGCTGCCACCATCTTCGCCAGGTCGGCCGTCCGGCAGCTGTAGCCCCACTCGTTGTCATACCACGCGATGACCTTCACGAGGCGACCGCCGGTCGCGTCGCCGACGACCATCGTCGACAGCAGATCGATGATGGACGAGCGCGGGTCGCCGCGGAAGTCCGACGACACGAGGGGGTCGTCGCAGGCGCCCAGGATCCCGGCCAGCGAGCCCTCGGCCGCCTCGCGGTATTTCTCGTTGATCTCCTCGGCGCTCGTCGCCTTCTCGAGCTCGCACGTGAAGTCCACGACGCTGACGGTGGGCGTCGGGACCCGGAGGCTGAAGCCGTCCACCTTGCCCTTGAGGTCGGGGATGACGAGCGCGAGCGCCTTCGCCGCGCCGGTGGTGGTCGGGATGATGTTCAGGGCGGCCGCCCGGGCGCGCCGCGGGTCCTTGTGCGCCACGTCGAGGATCCGCTGGTCGTTCGTGTAGCTGTGGATCGTGTTCATCAGCCCACGGACGATCGTGAACTCGTCGTGGAGGACCTTGGCCGCGGGCGCGAGGCAGTTCGTCGTGCAGCTCGCGTTGCTGATCACGTGGTGCTTCGCGGGGTCGTACATCGCGTCGTTGACGCCGAGGACGATCGTCACGTCCTCCTTCTTCGCCGGCGCGCTGATGATCACCTTCTTCGCGCCCGCATCGATGTGCGCCCGGGCCTTGTCCGCGTCGGTGAAGCGCCCGGTCGACTCGATGACGATGTCGACGCCGAGGTCGCGCCACGGAAGATCGGCGGGCGAGGCGACCTGGAGGACCTTGACGACCCGGCCGTCGACGATGATCGCGTCGTCGGTATGCGTGACGGTGCCGGGGTACGCGCCGTACGTGGAGTCGTGCTTGAAGAGGAGTGCGTTCATCGCCGTGTCGATGAGGTCGTTCACCGCGACGACCTCGAGGTCCGGCGCGCGCTCGATGATCGCCTTCAGGGTCTGGCGGCCGATCCGGCCGAAGCCGTTGATCCCGACGCGGGTCGTCATCTCGATCCCTCCTGTCCGGTTCACGTGATGTCATGGGACCGAAGGCGCCACCTGGGGCGGGCGCATCCGGCGATCGGCTGCGATTCGGCCGCGCTCGGGTGTCGGTGCGCCGGGGCGTGAGGCCCGACGACGGGGTGCCACCACGCGGGTGCGGTCTGTACGAGACTATCCTACCAAATTGGTCCGTACCTCTTGTCCGCTCCCCGACGCGACGGGGCCCCCGCCGTCAACGGCGGGGGCCCCGAGATGCGATGAGATCGGGCTGATGCCGGTCAGCCGCCGATCTTGTAGAGCTTCGTGCCGCACACCGGGCAGGTGCCCGTGAGCGCCGGCTTCCCGTTCTTCATCGTCACGTGCGACGGGTCCTTGACTTCGCGCTTCGCCTTGCACTTGACGCAGTAGGCCTCAGACATCGATCAGTCCTCCCTTTGATGCGCTCCGTCGGCACGGGGACGGCGCCCCCGGGCTCCGCTGCCCACATGCTAACGCCAGAGCGACGGCCGCCACCGCGGTGCCGCGGCATCCTCCCGCTGGCGGTCCATCTCCGAGAGGACCGCCAATGCCTCGAGCCCGATGTCGATCGTCGCCGCCTCCGTGCGGCCGCGTGCTTCCGCGTCGGCGAACTCCCCGCGCGCACGCTGCGCGAAGACGCCGCAGACTGCGCCCGCTCGACACCCGGCGAGGCCGGCGAGCACGAGGACGGCGGAAGCCTCCATCTCGAAGTTGAGGACTCCCTGGCGCGCCATCTCGTCTGCGAGGTCAGGGTAGCGGATGGGCAGCTGCGGGATGGGTCGCCCCTGCGCGCCGAAGAACCCGGGGGCCGTCGCCGTGATCCCGACGTGCGCCGGGAGCCCCAGGCGCGCCCCGGCCTCCACGAGAGCCATGACGACCTCCGGATGCGCGACGGCCGGGAAGCCCTCGTGCACGTACCAGCTCGTCGTGGTCTCGAGGCGGACCGCGCCGGTCGTGATGATGAGGTCGCCGATCGCGATCCCGGGCTGGAGCGCGCCCGACGATCCGATCCGCACGAAGGTGGGTCGGTCCACGATCGCGAGGATCTCGGCGATGACGATCTCGACGTTGTCAGCGCCGATCCCGGTCGCGACGGCCGAGACGCGCCTGCCCTTGTGGATCCCGGTGACGGACACGAACTCCCGGTGCCGTCGCTCGACCTCGATCGAGTCCATCCGCTCGGCGATCCGCGGGATCCGGTCCGGGTCGCCCGGGAGGAGGATCAGATCGGCAAGCTCGCCACGGCCCAGGGCGATGTGGTACTGCCGCTCCTCCTCGGGGAGCGCGACGCGGCGATCCGCTGGCGGCACGGCACCTCCTCATCTGGACCGCGCCTCGCCGGCGCCGGTCGGGCGCGAGGATAGGCGCGTCGCGCGGGCGGCGTCAAGGTACCGGGGCTCACGCCCGCCGAGCTCGCCGACCGGGTCGGCGGCGAGCGCGGCAAGGCGGCGGGCGACAGCCGGGTCGAGCGGCGCGCCGCGGCGGCGCCTGACGACGACCGCCAACAGCGCGCCGGCCGCCGTCCCGAGGGGCACGAGGAGGCCCGCGACCGGGTCCAGGGGCGCTCCGGCGGGGGCGACGTCCGTGGGACCGCCCACCACGACTCCTGCACCGACAGCTGCCGACGGGGCGGCCGAGGGCGACGAGGCCGCGACAGGGCCGATCCCGGATGGGCCCGGCGGAGAGCCGGCTCGGACGATGGCCGACGGGTCCTCGACGACGACGGCGACCTCCCCGGATCCGTCGCGCTCGGTCGTGCCCGCCGCCTGCATCGCGTCCCCGGTCGAGACGACGCTGGCGATGGGCGCCGCGGCCCCGCGGAGCGCGACGCGGACGAGCCCCGTGCCATCGTCGAGGAGCAGCTCGCCGTCGGCGACGCCGCGCAGCACGCCGCTCACGAGCACGTCCTCGCCCGCGGCAGCAGCGGCGAGCTGCGCGGCGGACCGCAGCGCCGTTCCGGCGGCGCCTGCGGCGAAGATCCCAGCCGAGCCGACGGGCGCGGCGGCGCCGCCCGTGGACCCGCCGGTGCCGCCGGTACCGCCCGCGGAGTCGCCGGAGCCGGCCGTGGACCCGCCG
>CAIYQJ010000282.1 GCA_903928275.1 uncultured Chloroflexota bacterium | reverse complement strand
GACATCGAGTCCCTGCCGTTCCTCGAGGCCATCCGCCAGATGCGGAAGGACGTGGGGCGGACGAACGTCCTCTACGTCCACGTGACCCTGCTGCCCGTGCTCATGGCCACCGGCGAGCTCAAGACGAAGCCAACGCAGCACTCCGTCAAGGAGCTCCGCGGGATCGGGATCCAGCCGGACGTCATCATCCTTCGCTCGGATCATCCGGTCAGCGACGAGATCCGCGAGAAGATCTCGCTCTTCACCGACGTCGCGCAGGACGCCGTCATCCCGGCGGTGACCGCCGAGACGATCTACGAGGTGCCGCTCCAGTTCGAGGAGGCCGGCCTCGGCGACCTCCTGGTCCGCGACCTTCGGCTCGACGATGTCGCCCGCGAGCCCGACCTCTCCGCGTGGCGCGCCATGGTGGACCTCATCAAGCGGCCCAAGCCGCCGCTCGAGGTCGCGCTCGTCGGCAAGTACATCGAGCTGCCGGACGCGTACCTCTCCGTCACGGAGTCGCTCAAGCACGCGGGCTGGGCGAGCGGCGTGGACGTGCACATCCGCTGGATCGACTCGGAGAAGCTCACCGCGGAGAACGCCGGTGCGACGCTCGCCGGCGTGGACGGGATCCTCGTGCCCGGCGGGTTCGGGCATCGCGGGATCGAGGGCAAGGTCGTCGCGGCGCGCCATGCGCGCGAGCGCCGGATCCCGTACCTCGGCCTCTGCCTCGGCCTGCAGTGTGCCGTCATCGAGTTCGCGCGCCACGTCCTCTCGACCGAGGACGTGAACTCCACCGAATTCGACATGTTCACGGCCAACCCGGTCATCGACTTCATGCCCGACCAGCGCGACCTGGAGGACAAGGGCGGCACCATGCGCCTCGGCCTCTACCCGGCGCGTCTCACGCCCGGCTCCCGGGCTGCCGCGGTCTACGGCACCGAGGTCGTGTACGAACGTCACCGCCACCGTTTCGAGGTCGCCAACCGGTACCGTCCGGAGCTCGAGGCGGCCGGCCTGGTCGTCTCCGGCCAGTCGCCGGACGGGCGCCTCGTCGAGATCGTGGAGCTTCGTGATCACCCGTGGTTCGTCGCCAGCCAGTTCCACCCGGAGTTCCGGAGCCGGCCGGACCGGCCGCACCCGCTCTTCGACGGGTTCGTGGGGACGGCGCTGGCCCTTCGCGAGGGCCGCGAGCCGGTGCTGCGGGCGCGGCCCGTCGCGCCGCCGGCCTCCGACGCACGTCCGGGAGCGGAAGCCGTGGGGCGCGCGGGCACGTCCGCGACCGGCGAGCTCGACCTGTCCGGCGCGCACGAGGGCTGAGGCCGAGGCCCCTCCCGCGCCCCTGTCCGGCCGCCACCGGCCTGCGGGCCGGCGTCTCCGCTGAGCTCGCACGTTGACGCACGTGCTCCCGGGCGCTTATCCTCCAACGAGCCCCACTCGCGCACCGCGGACCTCGTCCCTTGCCGTCCGCACTGCCGTCCACCCGTGCCCCTGCACGTGTCGTGGTGCTCTCACAGGTGAAGCCCATCCCCATGCCTCCCATCGGACCGGATCCGCGTTCTCGCAACCGCCGCACCCGCCGCCGCGGGCCCGGCCCACGCATCGTCGGCCTCGATCACGACGAGCTCGCCGAACAGGAATCCGCCAACGAGATCGGCCTCCTCGAGCTCCGCGACATGGAGATGTCGGACCTTCGGGCCATGGGTCGCGACCTCGCGATCGAGCCGGTCGGGGCGGAGCGCAAGGACGATCTCGTCGAGCGCATCCTCGAGCGACAGAGCGAGCGTGCGGGGCACGCCTACGCCACCGGGATCCTCGACATCGTCGACGAGGGCTACGGCTTCCTGCGACGCCACGGGCTCATGCCCAGCCCCGAGGACGTGTACGTCAGCTCGAGCCAGGTGCGGCGCTCCGGCCTCCGCGTGGGGGACCGCGTCGCCGGATCGGTTCGCGCGCCGCGCGAGGGCGAGAAGTACTGGGGGATGCTCCGCGTCGACCTCGTCAACGGGGTCGACCCCGACACCGCCCGGCGCCGGCCCGTGTTCGGCGACCTCACGCCGATCCACCCGATCGAGCTCCTCAACCTCGAGAGCGACCCGAAGAACCTCTCGCAGCGCCTGGTCAACCTCGTCAACCCGATCGGCAAGGGCCAGCGCGCCCTCATCGTCAGCCCGCCGAAGGCCGGCAAGACGATGCTCCTGAAGAACATCGCGAACGGGATCACGGCGAACTACCCGGAGATCCTCCTCATGGTCGCGCTCATCGGCGAGCGCCCGGAGGAGGTCACGGACATGCGCCGGAGCGTGAAGGGCGAGGTCATCAGCTCCACGTTCGACGAGCCGACCGAGAACCACACGCACGTCGCCGAGATGGCGCTCGAGATCGCCAAGCGCCAGGTGGAGACCGGGCGGGACGTCGTCATCCTCCTCGACTCGATCACCCGGCTCGCCCGCGCATACAACCTCGCACTGCCGCCCTCGGGCCGGACGCTCTCCGGCGGCATCGACCCGATCGCCCTCTATCCGCCCAAGCGGTTCTTCGGCGCCGCCCGGAAGCTGGAGGAGGGAGGTTCGCTCACGATCATCGGCACGTGCCTCGTCGATACCGGCTCCCGCATGGACGACGTGGTGTACGAGGAGTTCAAGGGAACGGGCAACAGCGAGCTCATCCTCGACCGCAAGCTGTCGGAGAAGCGGATCTTCCCGTCGATCGACGTCCAGCGCTCCGGCACCCGGCGCGAGGAGCTGCTCCTCGATGAGCCCACGCTCAAGATGGTCTGGACGATGCGCCGGATGCTCTCCGCGGTGGGGACGAACGAGGGCATCGAGCTCCTCCTCAACCGCCTCGCGAAGACGGAGACCAACACGCAGTTCCTCGCGAGCCTCACGAAGAGCGTGGAGTCCCGGGACTCCTGATCGCCCCCCGCGGCGCACCCTCGGCGCGGAGCGGGAGGTGCACGCGGCGCCGGTCGCGGCGCGCTCGCCGGCCCTCTCGTCGACCGGCCACGTTTGCCAGCGGACCCGCCCCGCTGGTATGGTTGGTCCCTACTCGATGTGGCCGTCCGCCTGATGGCGGGCCCCGCACCACGACTGCAGGGCTCTGGAGACAGCGCGTCCCAGGGGCAGCATCCCTCCTTTGCTCGCCCTTCGCCGTGCTCACCGCCCTTCGGACGAGGAGACCGTATTGCAGAAGCCCACGACCGGGCCGACCGACGCACCCGTGCGTCAGACGACCGGTGACGCGGGCCCGCTCGACGGGAACGCCCACACTCCTGCTCCGCGCGCCGACCGGTCGACTGACGCACGCCGCGTCATCGCCGCTGTCGCGCGCACGCTGCGCCCTGCGCCGCCCCTCGACGCTGCCGTCAGCCAGCCGGGCGCTCGCGCCTTCCTGCCGGGGGCACGTCCCGCGGGCGGTCGTCGGCTCCATGCCCCCACTGCCGGGCGACTATCGATGCTCGACCCGCGCCCCGCCGGGTACCGCGCGGCGGCGTCGGGCGTGGCGCACGCGGCTCTGCGCCAGGATCACGCGGTCGCCATCCTCGTGGCGGTCATCGTCCTCGTCGCGGCCGTTGCCGGTGCGATGCCCGCGATCGGGATCGCCGCCTCGGGATCGACCGACGGCGTCGGCAGCGCCCCCCGGCTCGCCGTGGGAGCCGGCGCCGGCGACGGATCCGGGCTCGGCGGCGGCGCGGCGGTCGAAGGTCCGAACGCGGTGGACCCCGGGGTCCTCCCCTCCGGCCCGTTCTCCGTCGCGAACGAGATCCCCGCGGGCCAGCCGGCCCCCGCGGG
>CAIYQJ010000281.1 GCA_903928275.1 uncultured Chloroflexota bacterium | reverse complement strand
GTACTACCTCGACGCGGACATGAAGGTCGCGTCTCGCTTCTACGTTCACCTCGGGGCGGGCATCGACGCGATGATCAGGCCAGTTGCGGCCGCCTTGCGGCTGATGCCCCACGCCCATACGTTCCTGGATGTCGGCTGCGGCTTCGGCTTCGCGGTCGACTTCGCCGGTCGGCTCTTCGGGCTGGATGCGTACGGGATCGACCCGAGTGCGTACGCGGAGGAGGGCGCGCGGGCGCTGCACGTCCGGATCTTCCACGAGCTTCTCGGGCACGGCAGCCCGATCGACGGGCGGACGTTCGACATCGTCTGTGCTTCCGAGGTGCTGGAGCACGTCGAGAACCCGAGCGTCTTCCTCGCGACACTCGCGCGAGCTGTGACCGACGACGGGCTTCTCGTCCTCACGACGCCCGCGGCGGAGTCAATCACTGAAGACGCATGGCCCGAGCAGGTGCTCTCGTCGCTGTCTCCCGGCTTCCACCGATTCCTGTTCTCCGTGTCCTCGCTTCGCGAGGCCCTGCTTGCCCGCGGATTCGAACACGTGTCGGTCTGGCGAGACCGAGAACACCTCGCCGCGGTCGCGTCCCGCTGCCGCGACGTGGCCTCCTTCCGCATCGAGGACGAGCGGCCCGCGTACCGGCGGTACCTGTCGGCCCTGGTCGAGTCCGACGTCGATGTTCAGTGCCGGATGGGAGCCGCCTTCAGGCTGTACAAGGACCAGGTCAACGGCGGCGAGTTCGCCAGCGCCGCGCGCACCCGCGCCACGACGCAAGCGCTCGTCGCCGATGCGTACGGTCTCGATGTCGCCTCACTTGCGAGCCTGTCGTCGGCCGTGGACGCGCCCTACGACTTCAACACGTTCTCGGACCGCGCACCGTTCTTCCTGTCGGGGCTGCTCTACTGCCGGGGCATGGAGCTGCTCAACGCGGGGGGTGGTGACCCCCAAGTGGCCCGGGACGTGTTCACGCTCACGCGTCGGCTGGCCGAGAACGAGATCGCCCTGCCCCAGGCGTATTTCATGGAGGCGGGAGGGCTGTACGGCTTTGTCCGCCTGCACGAAGCGCTGGCGGCGCTCATCGCGGGCGACGCGGACGGCGCACGGCGACTCTTCGAGGAACTGGCCGTTGCCGGGTCAAGCCCGGCCACCCGTGGTGCGATCTCGCCCCTCGCGCTCGCCCGAAGCACGATGTACCTGGGCGTGATCGATCTTCAGTCCGGGCGACCGCTGGATGCGCTGGGTCGCCTCAGCGCGGCGATCGTGCAGATGGCGGACCTTCCCGAGGCGCAAGGGCCACTCGAAGAAGCGAGGCGACACATGGTGCTGGCCTCTCAGCAGCTGCTTCTCAGCCACGGGTGCGATCCAGCCAAGGCCGGGCCTCCCGTCGCCCCACGCGATTCTGGTCAGAGGACCACGCGCTCCTGGATGCGACTGAGGAGGTTGCGCCTGTTCGGCGCGACGGGGAGATCGTCAGGGTCGAACCCGAACTCCGCGGCAACGGGGCGGATCCGGAAGTAATCGTCGATCGCGACCGGGTTGGTGCGGAGCAGATCGCGCTTGATGCCCGGGTAGCCGAGCGCAAGCAACTCACTCCACATGAAGTGCGTCGGGTTCAGCGCGATCCCGTTCGTAGCCGCGCCGATCACCCGGTGCCTCCGCTTCCGAGTGTCCTGCGGGACGCCGTGGCCGCCGTCCTCGCGGAGGAGTGCCGCCAGGACGGCTTCGTACGGGAAGATCGCGCCCGTCGACAGGCCGAGCTCGGTTGCAGCATGGGTGAACGGCAGCTCGCCGTAGGTGATCGCCGCTCCGTGGGTGCGAACGTTGCGCCACAACCCGCTGAGCCGCATGAGCTGTGCCGGGCTGACAGTTCCGCTGAGCCAGATCCATGGGGTCTGAAGATGCGGGAACGGCTCGAGGCTGGATGTAGCGCCCACGACCTGCGCCCCGATCACGGCAGCCCTGGATGCGAGGTCGGCGTGCGCGTCCTCCCGCCAGATCACGCTGTCGTTCGCAAGCGCGATGGGCCCGCGGTAGCCGGCGCGAACGAGATACCGGATGGCGTCGCGGAAAGCGGCGAGATCGCGCCCGGTGTTGGCGCGCTCGATGACCACGTCGGCGCAATCCGTCCACATCGCCACCGGGCACTCGACGCCGGCGTCAAGGTTCGTCACGACGCAGACGCAGAGACCGGCCCGCTTGGCGAACGCGAGGGCTCGAGCCTCCCACGGGACCGGGCGGCCGTCTCTCGAGTAGTGGACGAAGGCGAGGACGTTGTCGCCTGTGAGAGAGCCATGCACGGTGGTGATCGCCGATCGTCGATCCGACACGGCGTGATCCACCGTCACCGAAGCCAACAGGAGCCCGCCAGTCGCGAACCGCAGCGTCCGGCCGATCACATCCACGTCCCACACGCCCTTCACATCGCACTACGGTGCCTGCCGGCGAGGATCGAGTCGGGTTGCGTCTGAACCGCCAAGCACTTCGGTCGGCGCGATCGTGCGTGTCTCGCCGAAACGGCCACGAGCGGGCCAAGCCCCCGTTGGACTATACGCCGCCCGGCCGCCTGGACCGAACGGTCGCCACGAGCTCGGAGCGCCACGCGCTGCGGACTCCCGCAACAAGGACTGACTGATGTTCCCCGGTGACGATGCGACTCCTCATGCCGCTGTCGCCAGCAGCTCGGCGAGGAGGTCCGCGATCGGAGCGAGTGCCGGGACGTGCTCGAAGCCGCGGTCGGTGAAGGGTGTCCCGTCGAAGCGCTCGGCGGGTGTCCGCCAGCCGAGTTCGCCGTGGAGCCGGTGGTAGTTGTAGTAGGTGGCGTAGGCGATGACGGCCGCGTCGGCCGCGGCGAGATCAGCGAGGTACTGGCGGTCGAGGACCTCGGCCTGAAGGGTCGCCCAGAAGGCCTCGATCTTCCCGTTCGTCCACGGCGTGTCGACCTGGGTCCGGATGTGGCGGATCTCGAGCTCGGCGAGGCTGCGCCCGAACCGGCTGAGCATCGTGCGGACGATCGTGACGAAGGGCGTGCCGTTGTCGCTCATCAGCGCGAGCGGCACACCGCACAGGTCGATCGCCTCGGCCAGCGTCTCGAGGACCGGCACCGCCTCCTTCGTCGGGACGGCATGGATCCCGAGCAGATAGCGGCTGAAGTCGTCGACGAGGGCGACGAAGTGGCAGCTGCGCCGGCCGCCCGTCGCGCTCGGCAGGTAGAAGGGGCCCTTGAGGTCGATGTGCCAGAGCTCGTTCGGCGAGCTCCGCTCATACCGCGGGCCGGGGATGCGGGCGGCACTCGAGCGGTGGGTCCCATAGCGGGCGAAGAGCCGATCGATCTGACCGGGGCCGATGGTGACGCCCCGCCGGTCGAACTCGGCGGCGATCCGTCGGCTGCTCCAGTTCGTCAGCAGGCGGACCATCAGGATGACCCGTTCGAGGACCGGGTCGAGCGTGCTCGCACGGCCGACGTGGACCGGGTCAGCGAGCCCGACGAGACCCGCCTCCTCGAAGCGGCTGCGCCAGCGGAAGAGCGTGGCCCGGTGCACGCTGAGCTCGGCACACAGCCCCGCGATCGACTCACCGTCCCGCCACCGACGCAGCGCCGCCGCTCGGCGGCGGATGATGCGGGCCGAGGCGGCGGGCGCAACCGATCCGGGCGGCCTCCCGCCCTGCGTGGCGAGGAAGAGGAACCCCGGTCCCTCCTGGTAGTGGTTGCGCCGGGGCAGCCTCCCGGGGTCGGACTTCAGCGGCATG